>NZ_JBVMUY010000002.1:0-124947 GCF_055632325.1 Nocardiopsis sp. KDC1DS13DA1 | reverse complement strand
CCGAACAGGTTCATCCTCGGGAACGCCACGTCCGGCGCGCCGATGTGCAGCGGCAGGATCACGTTCGAGAACCCGACGAACAGCGGGGTCGCGAACAGCAGGAGCATGATCGTGCCGTGCATGGTGAACAGTTGGTTGAACTGCTCGTTGGACATGAGTTGCATGCCCGGGTAGAGCAGTTCGGCCCGGATCAGAAGCGCCATGACGCCGGAGAGGACGAAGAAGGCGAACGAGGTGATCAGGTACATGTACCCGATGACCTTGTGGTCGGTCGACGTCAACCAGTCGACGATGATCGACCCCTTGCCTCTCGCCCTCGCGGGTGCGGCCTGCGCAGGGGACTCGGCGTGCACATCTGCCATGACCCGACCTCAGTTCCGAAAATAGATACGAAAAGCGAATGCATCAGAGTCCCCTTGGGATTCCGTGTCGCCGAGGGGACGGAGTGAGGTTAACTTCTGCCGCTGCCCCGACTCAAGGTCCGACGGTGCGCTGGCGTGGATCTGGTTTTGTTTTTCCCATGTGACCTTTTTTCGCCGAAGCCGCAGTTATTCGTTCGCATGTCCGGACGCGGTACTTCAGCCATGCTGAAAAAACACACGATACGAGTATGGTGAGCGGTTTCTGGGTTTCTCGCGGTCGGAGGCGTGTGGTTCGACCGTGGATGTGCGGGCTCCGGAAGCCCTCGCCGGCCGGGGCGGGCGCCCCGGCGGAAACCGACGTGATCCATTGCACTCAGTGCATTGGTGCACTGTGGTGCAAGAACCTCCTAGTGTGACGTCATGGCCGACACCCGACCCACCGCCACGGACCGTCGCGAGGCGCTCAAGGCCCGCCACCGCCGGGCGATCATCAACGCCGCCGCCGAGCTCATCGACGAGCGGGGCGGTCCGGCCTTCACCGTCGACCAACTGGCGGAACGGGCGGACGTGGCCAGGAGGACCGTGTTCAACCACTTCCCGTCCCTGGACGACGTCGTCATGGAGGTGTGCGGCGAGGCCGTCAGCGACCTGGTCGACACCTTCCGCCGCAGTCTGGAGGCCCGGGCCGGGAGCGGCGCGGGGTCGATGGCGGACCAGTTCGCCGACGCCCTGCGCGAGACCGACCTGCTCTCCACCGTCACCTACCTGACCGGGATCCTCGGCGGTCGCCGTCGGGACCTCTGCGGTCGGGAACTGGTTCTGGTGGACCGGGTGATGAACGAGTTCAGCGTCTCCCTGGCGGAGACGTTGGAGAGTCACCACACCGATGCCGAACCCTTCGACGTGCACGTGCTGGTCGCCTCGTACATCGCCGGTCTCATGGCCGTACTCCACCACTGGGACCAGGCCACGGGCGGGGTCGACACCCCCGAGTCCCGACAGGTCTGGAACGGCCTCCAGGAACGCCTGTTCACCACCCTGCACGACGGGTTCGGCCGCGTTCGCGACGGATCCGCCTGACCCCTCACCCCACCACGACACGGGAAGTCCACCCATGGCAGAACTGCTCTACCGACTCGGCCGCGCCGCCGCCAGACGCGCGTGGACCGTGATCGCCCTGTGGCTGGCCGCCCTCATGGCCGCCGCGGGGGCCTACGCACTCTTCGCCGGAGAGCTGGAGGAGACCTTCTCCCTCCCCGGCACCCCGACCTCCGAGGTCAGCGACCGGCTCGCCGACGAGTTCTCCGGCATGGGCGGCGGCAGCGGCACCATCGTCCTGCGCACCCAGGACGGAGAACCCTTCACCGACGGGCAACGCGCCGACATCCTCGACCGCGTCGACGAGGCCGAGGGGGTCGGCGGGGTCGAGTCCGCCGCCGACCCGTTCGCGATCGAGGCGCAGCGCGAGGCTCAGCGGGAGGAGATCGAGGACGGCCGCGCCGAGATCACGGGCGGCCGCGAGGAGATCGAGGCCGGGCTGGGCGAGCTGGAGACCGCCCGCGAGCAGGCGGAGGCGGCGGGGACGCTCGACGCCGTCGCCCCCCAGATCGACCCGCAGATCACCGAACTCGAGGGCAACCTCGCCGAACTGGAGGAGGGCGAGCAGAGCCTGGAGGAGGGCGCCCGCCTCCTCGAACTGTCCGACGGCATCCGCATGGTGTCCGAGGACGGGGCCGCGGCCCTGGTCACGGTGGCCTTCACCGAGGAGCAGAACGAGATCGCCCAGGAGACCAAGGACGGGGTCATCGCGGTCTTCGAGGAGATCCCCGGTGTCGACACCGACTTCGGCTCCGACATCGCCATGACCGCCCCCGAGCTCTTCGGCGTGGGTGAGGCGGTCGGCCTCGCGGTGGCCGCGGTCGTCCTCGTCATCATGCTGGGCACCCTGATCGGCGCCGGACTCCCGCTCGTGCAGGCGCTCGTCGGGGTGGGAGTGGCGCTGCTGGCCGCGCTGGCGCTGTCGGACCTGGTGTCCATGTCGTCGGTGACGCCGATCCTGGGCATGATGCTCGGCCTGGCCGTCGGGATCGACTACGCGCTGTTCATCATCCACCGGCACCGCCGCCAGATGCGGGGCGGCCTCGACACCCGGGAGTCGATCGCCCTGGCCAACGGCACGGCGGGCAACGCCGTGGTGTTCGCCGGAGCCACGGTGCTCGTGGCGCTGCTCGGGCTCAACCTGACCGGCATCGACTTCCTGGGGATGATGGGCAACGTCGGAGCCCTCGCCGTCGCGGTCGCGGTCCTCGTGGCGGTGACCCTCACCCCGGCGCTGCTGTCGCTGGTGGGCGAGCGCATCCTCTCCCGTAAGGAGCGGGCCTCGGCGGGTTCGGCCTCCGCCGGACACGACGACGCTCCCGTGCGCCCGATGCGGACCCCGGGCGCCCTGGCCAAGGTCGTGCTGGTGACCGCGGCGCTCCTGGTGGTCGCCGTGCCCGCGCTCGACCTGCGCCTGGGACTGCCGGACGGGTCCAGCGAGGCGCACGACTCCACCCAGTACCGCGCCTACACGGCGGTGGACGAGGCGTTCGGGGCGGGGGCCAACGGGCCGCTCGTCGTGGTGGCGGACCTCCCGGGGTCGGAGAACGAGGAGGAGGCCACCGCGCAGCAGCTGCGCGTCGCCGAGGAGATCGCCGACCGCGACGCGGTGGCGGCCGTCGCGCCCGTGGCGCTGTCCGACGACCGGAACGTGTCCGTCTTCCAGGTCGTACCGGCCGAGGGTCCGTCGAGCGAGTCGACCGAGGCGCTCGTGCACGAGCTGCGCGGACTGGACCCGTTCGACGACGGCGCGGAGCTGGGCGTGGCCGGGACGGCCAGCGGAAACATCGACATCTCGGACAAGCTCAGCGACGCCCTGCCCGGCTACCTCGCGGTGGTCGTGGGGTTCTCCCTGGTCATCCTGCTCGTGGTGTTCCGCTCACTCCTGGTCCCGGTCGTGGCCACCCTCGGCTTCGTCCTGTCCTTCGCCGCCGCGCTCGGCGGAGTGGTGGCCATCTACCAGTGGGGGTGGCTGGGCGGCGTGTTCGGCGTCGACAGCCCCGGCCCGGTGCTGAGCTTCCTGCCGACGATCATGGTCGGCATCCTGTTCGGGCTGGCGATGGACTACATGCTGTTCCTGGGATCGGGGATGCGCGAGGCGTACGTCCACGGGGCCCCGGCGCGGCTGGCGGTCCAGAAGGGCCTGCTGGCCGGGCGCGCGGTGGTCACGGCGGCCGCGGTCATCATGATCTCGGTGTTCGCGGGGTTCATCTTCTCCCACACCACCATGATCAGGCCGGTGGGCTTCGCCCTGGCGTTCGGTGTCCTGGTGGACGCGTTCGCGGTGCGGTTGACGCTGATCCCCGCGCTGCTGCACCTGGCCGGTGACAAGGCCTGGTGGCTGCCGCGCTGGCTGGACCGGATCCTGCCCGACGTCGACGTGGAGGGGGCCCGCCTGGAGCGGGTCCACACGCCCGACTCCGGACGGCGGCAGGACGCCCCCGAGCCCGTCGGCACCACGGTCGGCTCGTAACCCGTCAGGGTCACCGACCCCCGCCGGTGCGGCCGTCCAGGTCGCGTCGGCGGGGGTCCTCCCGCGGGTTCCGCGGCACCGGGGAGCCCCCGGCCCGTGCGCCGGGCCGGCGGCGGGCCACGGCCGCACGGGTATCCGGGCGAGCGGGCGGCACGGGGCCCTCGCGGACGCGAAAACCCGTGGCGCCCGGTGCGGGTGTCCTCGTAGGTTGGCCGCACACCGACCCGGGAGGACGTACATGACCATGCCGCGCAAGGGCACCCGCCGCATCACCGTCGACGGTGTCGCCTACCGCTGGCGGGTGCGGGCCCGCCCCACGCGCGCGGAGCGGGCCCGGACCCACGGACGCCTCGGTTTCGCGGTGGAGGCCGTCGACGCCCCCGGACACCCGCTGGTGGTCACGCTCGACCATCCGCGTCCCGCCGGTGACGGCCGCCGCCCCCTCTGCCCGCCGCCGGAGGGGCGTGACCCCGAGCCCGTCACCCCGGCCCGTGTGGCCACGGCCGTCCGCGCGGCCCTGCGCGGGGGCTGGGCGCCCGGAACCCCGGGCGGGCCGTTCCGGTACGCGCTCCGGGCGGACCCCGTCGCCCTGACCTGAGCCTTCCCCCGTGGACGCCGCCGGGCATCGAACGGCACACCGCCCAGAACACGCCGGGCGGATCGCCCGTTCGCGGGTGTGACCGCGGGCTCACCGGTCGGTGAACCGGTGCGCGGCGGCGTACAGGGCCTCGCGGAGAGCGGGTTCGTCTCCCCGGTCGGTCCGCCACACCAGGCAGAGCGTCAGCGACGGGGGCTCCGCGACGGGCACCCGGGCCAGCACACCAGCGGCGAGGTCGGTCGCCACCGCGAACTCCGGCAGCAGGGCCATCCCCACGCCCTGGGCCGCCCAGGCGCGCGCGATCGCCACGCTCTCCACCTCGGACCGGTCACCGTCCGTTCCGAGGAACCGATCCGCGGCCAACCGGAACGAGCAGCCGGGCGGGGTCACCACGATCCGCTCGGCGGACAGCCGCCCCCGCTCCAGCGGCACGGTCCCGTCCGCCGGGAGCGGGTGGTCCGCCGCCGTGACGAGCACGAGCGGGACCCGTTCCACCTCCGCGACCTCCAGGTCGTCGGGGGAACCCGGGACGGAGAACCCCAGCCCGCCCAGCGTGTCACCGGTGTCGAGGAGGAGCGCGGCGTCCACGGTCGACGCCAGGACGTCGGTGAGCATGAGGTCACGTCTTCGGTAGGGAAGCGCCTCGACCCGGGTACCCGGGGCCCGTTCGGCCAACCGCGCCACGATCGCGGGCACGTGTTCGGCCACCAGTGTCTCCAGGGCGCCGATCCGGATCTCCTCCGGTGCCTCGACGACGTTCCGGCGCACCTCATCGGCCAGTGTGAGCAGGCCCTCCGCGCCGTCCAGCAGACGCCCTCCGGCGCCGGTGAGCCGCATGCCTCCGGGCGTGCGGTCGAAGAGCGCGACGCCCAGGGAATCCTCCAGGGCCCGGATCCGCGCCGACACCGACGACGGGGCCAGGTCCAGTCGGGCCGCGGCCTCGGTCACGCCGCCCGCCCGGGCCACGGCCACGAAGGTACGCAGGTGGTGCAGTTCCATGGCGGGTACGCTACCGGCGCGTTCGGCGCCGCCGAACGCGCGGTGCGGGGCCGCCGGTGGAGACCGGACGCCGGTGCGCGACAGAGTCGGCCGGGTCCCAGCCTCCACACCGTCAGGAGCCACCGTGTCCCCTGCCCGGATCCCGACCGGGTCCCGCCGTGGGCGACCCTCGTGGTCCCGCCCGGCGATCCTCGTCGGACTGGCCCTCGGCTACTTCCTCGTTCTGCTCGACACCACGGCGCTCAACCTCGCCCTTCCGGATCTGCGTGGCGACCTCGGCGGGTCGGTGACCGGTCAGCAGCGGGTGGTCACGGCCTACACCGTGGCCTTCGCCGCGCTACTGCTCACCTCAGGGGCGGCGGCCGACCGGTTCGGCGCGCACCGCGTGTTCCGGGCCGGGACGTTCGTGTTCGTGCTCGCCTCGGCCGCCTGCGCGGTCGCGCCGGGCCTGTGGACGCTGGTCGCCCTGCGCGCGGTGCTGGGTGCGGCGGGGGCGGCGTGTGTGTCGGGTTCGCTCGCACTCGTCGCCCGGCTGTACCCCGAACCGGCGGAACGGGCCCGTGCGCTGGCGGCGTGGGCAGCGGTGAGCGGCGTGGCCCTGGCCTCCGGCCCGGCTGTCGGCGGCCTCGTGGTGGAGTTGAGCGGGTGGCGCGCGGTGTTCGCGGTGAACGTCCCGGTGGCGGCGCTCGCGCTGGTGTTGACCCGGGGGCGTGCGGTCCACTGCCCGACCGGTGACCGACGGCTCGACCCCTGGGCCCAACTCGCGGCCTGCGCGTGCCTGGCGCTGGTCACCGACGCGGTGATCGCGGCCGGAGCGGGGGAGGCCGCGCACGCGGTGACGGTCGCCTCGGCCGGTCTCCTCACCGGTGCCGGTTGGGCGGTCCGCGAGCGTCGGGGCCCCGCGCCCGCGCTGCCCCCGACGCTGCTGGGCGCGCCCGGGGTCGGTGTCGCGCTGTTCACCGGGGCCGTGGTCAACTTCGTCCTGTCCGGCGGACTGTTCGTCCTCGCCCTCTACTTCCAGACCTCGCTGGATCCGGTGCGGGCGGGGGCCGCCCTGCTCCCCCTCACCCTCCCGGCAGCCGTCAACGCCCTGGTCACCGGGGGTCTGGTGGCTCGCTACGGGGCGTGGCCCGTCATCCTCGCCGGGCTCGCGCTGCTCACGGCGGGCGCGGGAGGCGCAGCGGCGGCGGTGTTCGGAGGGGCCGCCTACCCCTGCGCCGGAGTGGCGCTCGCGGCGCTCGGCCTCGGGGTGTCGCTGTGCCTTCCGGCCCTGGTCACGTCGACCGTGACCGGGGCTCCACGGGGGATGGAGGGTACGGCGGGCGGTGTCCTCAACTCGGCTCGCCAGGTCGGTGCGGCCCTGGGCGTGGCCGTGCTGGGATCACTGCTCTCCCTGGGGACGGCCACCGGAACCGCGTGGGCCCTGGCGTGCGCGTGCGTGCTGTGCGGGGTCACCGGCGGAGCCGTGGGCCTGGCCTCCGCCCGACGGCGCCGTCGGTACGGGCGTCGCGTCCCGTCCTCCGTCGGCTGAGCGGCGCCCCGCCGGGGGCTCCCGCGTGTGTGGGCGGGCAGGCGTCTCAGCGCCCCCGCTCCGGTCCGGTGCCGCGGTCGCGGTCGAGCAGCAGGTCCCCGGCGCGGGACAGGACCTGGAGCCGGGTCCGGCCGCCGTGGTCGGCGGCGAGGAAGTGCGCGCCGATCGCCACGCAGAAGGCGAGCAGGCTGCGGGCCTCGACCTCGTCGGGGTCGGGGCAGAAGGTGCCGATCATCTCGCGCAGCAGCTCCATGCGCCGGTTGTCCACCCGCCGCAACCGCTCGGCGACCGCCGCGTCGCGCCGGGACCAGTCGCGGACCGCGAGGTCGATGGGCAGCAGGCGGTCGTCGGAGAAGGTGAGCATGCCCGCGAGCTGCGCCTTGTCCCTGGGGTCGCCGCCCTCGCGTTCGACGCGGTCCAGCACCTCGTCGACGCATTCCCGCTCCCAGGTGTCCAGCATCGCCTCCAGCAGCGCTGCGCGGTCGGCGAAGTGCCCGTAGAAGCCGCCCTTGGTCACGCCGATCCGCTTGGCCAGGGCCTCGACGCGGACGGCGTCCGGGCCGCCGTCGGCCAGCGCCCGCAGCCCCTCCTCGATCCACCTCTCACGCGGCGTGCGAACAGCGCCCACGATGTGTCCCACCTCACTGTCCCGACTCGTATACGCATCCGTATATGAGGTCTAGCCTCAACGTATACGCAAGCGTATATCCGGCGGGGCCGCGGACACCACGAAGGGCCGCGCCGGATCCTCGCCCCGAAGGCAGGAAAGGCGACAGCAGCCATGAGACTCCCCGACACCGCCCACACGGCCCGGCCGTGGCGGATCCACGAGCTCACCCGTGACTTCCGGGTGGAGGACGTGTGGGCGTTCCGCACCCCCGGAGCCGGACCGGACGACTTCCCCGCGATGCTCGCCGCGCTGCGCTCGCAGGCCGGACCCTCGCGGCAGACCCCGGTGGTCCGGTTCCTCTTCGCCGTGCGCTGGAAGCTCGGCGCCCTCCTGGGGTGGGACCGGCCCGACGCCGGCGCCGGGACCCGCGCCCCCTCGCTGAGGGACCGTCTGCCAGCCGACCTCCGGGGGCTCCCGAGCGGTCCGGAATCCGGCGACGCTCCGCTCGCACCGGTCTACGAGCTCCACGACGAGTGCGCCCGCGAACTGGTCAACAGGACCGTCCACACCGTCATGCACCTGGGGTGGGTGCCGACCCGCCGCGGCGGGCACGAGCTGCGCATGGCGGTCCTGGTCAAACCCAACGGCCTGTTCGGCAGGGTGTACATGGCCGCCATCGCCCCGTTCCGGTACCTCCTCGTCTACCCGGCCATGACCCGGCAGTGGGAGGCCGCCTGGCGCGACCGCCCGCGCCCGGAGGGCGACGGATCGGCCACCGCCGACAAGGCGGAGGACCGATGAGGGCGCCCGCCGCCGAGCGCGCCCTCAGCTCGTTGTCCAGGGTCGACTACGCCGACATGTTCACCGTCGCCACGGACCTGGACGCCACCCCGGAGCAGTGGGCCCGGGCGATGTTCGGCGACGTCCCCGGCCCCGGCGCGCGGTTCATCTGGCGCGGCCTGCTCGGCCTGCGGCTCGGTCCCGGGCCCTCGCCGGACACCGTGGCCGGATGGCGGATCACCGGTCGCGGCGCGGACTGGATCCGGTGCGAGGCCGCCTCCCGGTCCCTGACCGGCAACCTCGTCGTGCGGGTGGCCGACGGGCGGGTGGCGCTGGTGACCTGCATGCGCTACGACCGGCTCCCCGGCCGCCTGGTGTGGACCCCGCTGTCCGCCGTCCACCGCCGACTCGCCCCCGGGCTGCTCCGCGGCGCCGTGGCCCGGGTCCGTCCGCGCTGACTCCGGCGACAACGAGCGGCTGACGGGTTCGACGACCGGGGGAACGGGATGCTGACCGGAGTCATGATCGACGCGTTGGACGTCGCACGCATGGAACGCTTCTGGCAGGACGCCACGCGGGGCCGCACGGGCGGTCTCCGGTTGCGGTTCGCGCCGACCACGGAGCCGAAGGCGGCCGCCAAGAACCGACTCCACCTCGACCTGGCCGGGGGACCGGACTGGGAGGCCGAGGTGGAGCGCCTGCTCACCCTCGGGGCGACGCGGGCCGACATCGGGCAGGGGGACGTCCCGTGGGACGTACTGGCCGATCCGGAGGGCAACGAGTTCTGCGTGCTGCGGCCCGGTCACCCCGGCGTGCTCGCCGACTCCGGCCTCGTCGCGATCTGCCTCGACGTCGCCGAGGAGGACCGCTCCGCGCAGTCGGCCTTCTGGCAGTCCCAGGCCGACTGGCCCGCCGCTGAGGACCGGGACTGGGGCGTCCGGCTGCGTCACAGACCCGCCAGCACCGTCTCACTGGTGATGGGGCCGCCCGCGGCGCCGAAGACGGGACGGAACAGACTGCGCCTGGAGGTCACCCGGCGCGACCGGGAACCCGGCGAGTTCCGCGACGCAGGCGGGAACGAGTTCCACGTCTCGTACTGACCACCGGCCGACTCCGCCCGCACCTGTCGGACCGATCGTCCGGTGGGAGGGGCGGGCGGGGTTCGGGAGAGCGCCATGGGGTGTGCACCCGACGCCCGCGTGCGTGGCCGTGCGGTCGGGAAGGGGCACTCCAGCGCCGGACGAGGCGCTCCGAACGCGGGGCGCGGCCAGGCACACCCGACGCGCCCGTCGCGATCGCGCGGGTGTGCGTTGGCCGGGGTGCGCGGCCAAGCTTCGGCGGGGCCCGTGGTTGTGTGGGATCGACACCGTCGCCGATCCGGGGAGTCTTGATGCGTTGGACCGTCCACTCCGAGGCGGAGCTGTACCGGGACCGCTGGTTGGACATCCGGGTGGCGGACGTGGAGATCACCGGAGGGCGGCGCCTGGAGCACCGGTTGATCCGCGTGGCCCCGGCCGCCGGAGCAGTCGTGATGAACGCCCGGGACGAGGTGCTGTTGGAGTGGCGGCACCGGTTCATCCCGGACACGTGGGCCTATGAGATCCCGATCGGAGGGGTCGAGGCCGGGGAGTCCGCGGAGGCGGCGGCCGCGCGTGAGGTGGAGGAGGAGACGGGGTGGCGTCCGGGCCCGCTGCGCCCGTTGGTCTACGTCCAGCCGACCCCGGGGATCTCGGACTCCGAGCACCACGTCTTCTTCGCCGATGCGGCCGAGTACGTGGGGGATCCGGCGGAGGACTGGGAGGCGGAGCGGATCGAGTGGGTGCCGATCGCCGACGTCCCGAAGCTGGTGGGGGAGCGAAGGATCGTGTCCGGCACGTCGGTGGCGGCTCTGTTGCAGGTGTACGCGGCCGGGCGGCCGGTGTAGACGGCTCCCCCCACGATCCGCGCCCGGGGGCGGCATCGCGGTGCGGCCGCCTCTGCGCCGCGGCCGCCGAAACCGTTCCCTCCGGGAGAAGGCGGTGGTTCCGGCAACGCGCCGTTCCACGCCCCTGCGTGCCCGCCGGCTGATCCGGGGACACCCCGGGCGGGGCGGCGGAAACCGTCCGCCGCCCCGCCCGGGACCGACCGTCAGCCCTCGTCGGCGGGCCGCCGGGTGTTCGGCACGATCGGGGTGTCCCTGGGGCGGACCCCGATCTTCGAGCCCAGCCACACCAGCGGGTCGTACTTGCGGTCCACCACCCGCTCCTTGAGCGGGATCAGCGCGTTGTCGGTGATGTGGATCCCCTCCGGGCACACCTCCGTGCAGCACTTGGTGATGTTGCAGTACCCCATCCCGAACTCGTCCTGCGCGATCCTCCTCCGGTCGGCGGTGTCCTCCGGATGCATCTCCAACTCGGCCACCCGCATGAGGAACCGCGGCCCGGAGAAGTGCTCCATGTTCTCCTCGTGGTCACGGATCACGTGGCACACGTTGTTGCACAGGAAGCACTCGATGCACTTGCGGAACTCCTGTGACCGCTCCACATCCTCCTGCCGCATCCGGAAGTCACCCGGCCCGGTGTTCGGATCAGGCGTGAACGACGGGATCTCCCGCGCCTTCTGATAGTTGAACGACACGTCGCACACCAGGTCCCGCACCACCGGGAACGTGCGCATCGGCGTCACGGTCACGACCTCGTCCGGACCGAACACGCTCATCCGGGTCATGCACGACAACCGGGGTCTGCCGTTGATCTCCATCGAGCACGACCCGCACTTGCCCGCCTTGCAGTTCCACCGGACGGCGAGGTCGGGTGCCTGGGTGGCCTGGAGCCGGTGCAGCACGTCGAGCACCACCTCGCCCTCGTGCACGTCCACCGTGTAGTCGGTCAGGCCGCCGCTCTCCCCGGAGCCCCGCCACACCCGGAACTTCCACTCACTCATGACCGCTCCTCCTCGGGCAGTTCCTCCTCGGTCAGGTACTTGGCCAGTTCGTCGCGCTCGAACAGGGCCAGCAGCGCGGGCGGGACGTCGGCGACCGGTCGCCGGTGCAGCGTGACCCGGTCGTCGCCGTCGGCGCTGACCGCCAGGTTCACCCGCCGCCACCGCGGCGACATGTCCGGGTGGTCCTCGCGCGTGTGCCCGCCGCGCGACTCGGTGCGCTCCAGCGCCGCGGTGGCGA
This sequence comes from Nocardiopsis sp. KDC1DS13DA1, assembly GCF_055632325.1. Lineage (NCBI taxonomy): Bacteria > Bacillati > Actinomycetota > Actinomycetes > Streptosporangiales > Nocardiopsidaceae > Nocardiopsis > Nocardiopsis sp. KDC1DS13DA1. Next base: position 113,336 of record NZ_JBVMUY010000002.1, on the reverse strand, counting down.
TCGCCCGCGACACCAGGATCATGTTGGGCAGCGCCAGCGCCAGGTGCCATCCGGGGTTGTACACGCGATCCCCGGGAGCGCTCAGGATCCGCGACCGCTCCTCCAACTCGTCCAGCCGCTCCAGCGCCCGTTCCATCTCCGGCCCGCGCCGGATGATGCCGACCAGGTCGTTCATGGTGTCCTGGAGCTGCCCGTGCACGTCGTAGGGGTTGACCCCGTCTCCCTGCTTGAGCGGGTACAGCGCCTCGGCCACCGCCCGGTCGACCGCGTCGTCGACCGCGTCGCGCGGCGGTTCGGGGCGGTCGGGCGCGTCCAGGTACCCGCACGCCCCGAGCCCGGCCCGCCGTCCGAACACCAGCAGGTCGGACAGGGAGTTGCCGCCGAGCCGGTTGGACCCGTGCATCCCGCCCGCGACCTCACCCGCGGCGAACAGCCCGGGCACGTCGGAGGCGGCGGTGTCGGCGTCCACGCGCACCCCGCCCATGACGTAGTGGCAGGTGGGGCCCACCTCCATGGGTTCGGTCGTGATGTCCACGTCCGCCAGCTCCCTGAACTGGTGGTGCATGGACGGCAGCCGTCTGCGGATCTCCTCGGCGGGCAGCCGCGAGGACACGTCCAGGAACACGCCGCCGTGCGGGGAGCCCCTGCCCTCCTTGACCTCGCTGTTGATCGCCCGCGCCACCTCGTCGCGGGGCAGCAGCTCGGGCGGCCTCCGATGGCCCGCGGGGGCGTCGTACCAGCCGTCGGCCTCCTCCTCGGTCTCCGCGTACTGGGAGCGGAACACGTCGGGCACGTAGTCGAACATGAACCGCCTGCCCTCGGAGTTGCGCAGCACCCCGCCGTCGCCGCGCACCGACTCGGTGACGAGGATCCCCTTGACCGACGGCGGCCAGACCATGCCGGTCGGGTGGAACTGGACGAACTCCATGTTGATGAGGCCGGCCCCGGCGCGCAGGGCGAGCGCGTGCCCGTCCCCGGTGTACTCCCAGGAGTTGGACGTGGTGCGGAACGCCTTGCCGATCCCGCCGGTGGCGAGCACGACGGTGGGCGCCTCGAAGACCACGAAGCCGCCGTCCACGCGCCGGTACCCGAAGGCACCGAGGATCCGGCCGGGGCCGCCGTCGGCGGACTCCTCGGTGAGCAGCCGGGTGACGGCGGTCTCGGCGAAGACCCGCAGCCGCGCGTCCGGGTCGCCGAACTCGGCCGCGTCCTCCTGCTGGAGCGCCACGATCCGCTGCTGGAGGGTGCGGATCATCTCCAGACCGGTGCGGTCGCCCACGTGCGCGAGCCGGGGGTACTCGTGTCCGCCGAAGTTGCGCTGGCTGATCAGCCCGTCCTTCGTGCGGTCGAACAGCGCGCCCCAGTACTCCAGCTCCAGGATGCGCTCGGGCGCCTCGCGGGCGTGCAGTTCGGCCATGCGGGGATCGTTGAGGAACTTGCCTCCGCGCAGGGTGTCGCGAAAGTGCGTCCGCCAGTCGTCGTGCGGGTTGGCGTTGCCGAGCGCGGCGGCGGCACCGCCCTCGGCCATGACGGTGTGCGCCTTGCCGAACAGCGACTTGGAGATAACGGCCGTGCGCTTCCCCTGCTCACGGGCGGCGATCGCGGCGCGGAGCCCGGCTCCGCCCGCGCCGATCACCACGACGTCGTAGGAGTACCGGGTGATGTCGGGTTCTGTTGTGGAGGGCATGTACCGGTGTCTTCCTTCCCCGGGGCTCAGTTGAGGATCCGCAGGTCGGTGATGGTGCCGCTGGACACGAGGGCGATGTAGGCGTCGGTGGCCATGAGCGTGGCGATGCTGAACCAGCCGAAGTACATGTGCCGGTTGTTGAGCGTGGACAGCCGGGTCCACATCCAGTACCGGACGGGGTGGGCGCGGAAGGTGCGCAGCCGCCCGCCGAAGACATGGCGGCAGGAGTGGCAGCTGAGCGTGTACCCCCAGAGCATGAGCACGTTGAGCAGCATGACCAGGTTGCCGACCCCGATCCCGAAGCCGCCGTCGGTGCCGTGTGCGAAGGCGACCGCCATGTCCCAGGTGTTGATCGCGGTGATGGCGAAGGCGGCGTAGAAGAAGTAGCGGTGGCCGTTCTGGGGGAGCATGAGCGGCCGGGTCTCGCCGGTGTAGGAGCGGTGCGGCTCGCGCACGGCGCACGCGGTGGGCGCCTGCCAGACCGACCGGTAGTAGGCCTTGCGGTAGTAGTAGCAGGTCACCCGGAACAGCAGCAGGATCGGCAGGCTGACCAGGGCGTAGGGGATCAGGGGCGGGAACTCCACGGGGAGCCGCCCGAACAGGGCCGCGTCCGGCGCGCACTGCTGTGCCAGGCACGGAGAGTAGAACGGTGTCAGGTAGTGGTGTTCCTGGACCCAGTAGTGGTCCTGCTGGAGCACGCGGACGGTTCCGTAGACGAGGAAGGCGGCCAGACCCAGGGTGGTGAGGGTCGGGGCGAGCCACCATCGGTCGGTGCGCAGTGTGCGCGGGGCGATACGCGCCCGGCCGCTGCCCGGTCGCGCGCTGTCGGTCGAGGTCACCGTGGTCTCCACCTCTTTCGTGGAGAGCCCCGGGCGCACGGGGCCGTCGTGCGCCCCGTCGCCGCGGCCGCTCTCCGTGCGTGCTGGACGGCTGGGGAGAAGCAGGAGCGAAGCCGGTCTGCAACGCAACGTTAGGACGCTGTGATCACGGTCACGTTCCAGCGGCGGGGAAACACGGGGGGAACGTATGTGAAATACGCCACTCCGAGTTGAAGTTTTGGTGCTATTGGCGTCATTTGTCGCAAATGGTCTTTTTGGAAAATTCGCCCATTGTGGTATGGGGGTGAACCGGGAGGAACCTGCTAGCTTCGGTCCCTTTTCCGCGCCTGAGGGTCGGAGGCCGACCCCTCGTCGCCCTCCGGCGCCTCCCCGGACGCGCCCGCGTCCGTGGCCGAGATCAGCACCTCCAGATCCGGGCCCAGCTCCTGCGGCGTCAGGTTCAGCAGGTACCGGTTGAGGTGGCGGCGGAAGGCGTCCGCCGAGTGCGAGGGCTCCACGTCCTTGCGGTGCGCCATCGCCACCGTCCGCAGCAGGCGGGGCCGGGCCAGGGGCGTCCCGCGCAGGCCGGGGCGGTTGCGCAGCACCATGCTCGGCACGACCGCCAGCCCCAGGCCCGCCTCGACGAACCGGAGCACGGCGTCCATCTCGCCGCCCTCGACGGCCAGCTCGGGCTCGAACCCGGCGGCGCGGCACGCGCGCAGCGTCGCCTCGCGCACGTCGTACCCGCGCCGGAACATCACCAGGGGGCGGCCCTCCAGCTCGGTGATCCGGATCGAGGCGCGGCCGTTGGGCGAGGGCTGGCTCATCGGGCTGGCCACCACCAGGTTCTCCCGCAGGATCGGGGTGGTGGCGAAGTCCGGGTCGCTGCTCTGGAGCGGGAGGATGATCAGCGCCAGATCCAGCTCGCCGCGGCCCAGGTCGCGGATGAGGTCGCGCGAACCGCTCTCCTCCACCTGGAGTTCGATCCCGGGGAAGCGGGTATGGAAGTCCGCGAGCACGTCGGCCAGCAGTCCCGCGCACAGTGACGGGGTGGCGCCCAGGCGCACCCGCCCCCTGCGGACCCCGGCCAGCTCCGCCACCTCGCGGCGGGCCGTCTCCAGGTCGGTCAGCATGCGTTGGGCCAGCGGCAGGAGCGCCTCACCCGCCGGCGTGAGTGTGATGTTTCCCCTGGCACGACTGAATAACGGTGCGCCCAACTCCCGCTCAAGGCTCCGGATCTGTTTGCTCAAGCTCGGCTGCGCGACGCGCGAAAGCTCGGCTGCGCGGGTGAAATGGCGTGTACGGGCTACCGCGACGAAGTACGCGAGCTGCTGGAACTGCATGCTCCATAGCCTAGAGCTATGGACACCAGCGTCCTGATGACTTGGACGTCAGACTTAACTCGATTTTAAAGTGGCAGGCTGTGGCGAACAGTACCTTGACCAAGAAGCGGTCTACGGCCTACGGGTCCACGGTGGCGCTCAAGTCAGCGATGGCGGTCACCGGTGCGATCCTTGTGCTGTATTTGATCGCGCACATGTACGGCAACCTCAAAGTCTTCATGGGCCAGTCGGCCTTCGACGGCTACGCCGAGGGGCTCCGCGACCTCGGCTACCCGCTCCTCCCGCACGAGGGCTTCCTGTGGATCGCGCGCGTCGTCCTGCTCGCGAGCGTCCTCATCCACATCTACTGCGCGGTCGCCCTGACCATGCGCGACAACCGCGCACGCGGGGGCGTCCGGCGCTACCAGGTGACCAAGCGCGTGCAGCGTTCGTACGCCTCCTACACCATGCGCTGGGGCGGCGTCCTGATCGCGCTCTTCGTGATCTTCCACATCCTGCACCTGACGGTGAACGTCATCGCTCCGGGCGGTGCCTCCGACAGCCCCTACGAGCGGCTCGTCAACGGCTTCCAGCCCGCGTACTGGTACGTGACGCTGTTCTACGTGGCGGCGGTCATCGCGGCCGGCTTCCACCTGCGGCACGGCATCTGGAGCGGCGCCGCCACGCTCGGCGCCAACAAGGCCAGCCGTCAGGGCAAGATCAACGCCGTGGCCGTGACCATCGCGCTGGTCGTGACCGTCGGCTTCCTTCTCCCGCCTCTGGCGGTCACCTTTGGACTGGTGAGCTAATTGTCTGACAACGACCTGTACATCGAGGGCGAGCCCGTCCGGGACGAGAAGGCGCCCGAGGGCCCGATCAACGAGCGCTGGGACAAGCGCCGCTTCTCGGCCAAGCTGGTCAACCCCGCGAACCGGCGCAAGCTCTCCGTCATCATCGTCGGCACCGGCCTGGCCGGGGCCTCGGCCGCCGCGACCCTGGGCGAGGCGGGCTACAACGTCACGTCCTTCTGCTACCAGGACAGCCCGCGCCGCGCGCACAGCATCGCGGCGCAGGGCGGCATCAACGCGGCCAAGAACTACCGCAACGACGGCGACAGCATCCACCGGCTGTTCTACGACACCGTCAAGGGCGGCGACTTCCGCTCCCGCGAGTCGAACGTCTACCGCCTGGCCCAGACGTCGGTCGAGATCATCGACCAGTGCGTCGCCCAGGGCGTGCCCTTCGCCCGCGAGTACGGCGGCCTCCTCGACAACCGCTCCTTCGGCGGTGTCCAGGTCTCCCGCACCTTCTACGCGCGCGGCCAGACGGGGCAGCAGCTCCTGATCGGCGCCTACCAGGCCCTGGAGCGCCAGGTCGCGGCGGGCACGGTCACGATGAACACCCGCCACGAGATGCTCGAGGTCATCGTCGTGGACGGCAAGGCGCGCGGCATCATCGCCCGGGACATGGTCACCGGCGAGATCGAGACGCACTTCGCCGACGCCGTGGTCCTGGCCACCGGCGGCTACGGCAACGTGTTCTTCCTGTCGACCAACGCCATGGGCTGCAACGTCACGGCCGCCTGGCGCGCGCACCGCAAGGGCGCGCTCTTCGCCAACCCGTGCTACACGCAGATCCACCCGACCTGCATCCCGGTCAGCGGCGACTACCAGTCCAAGCTGACCCTGATGAGCGAGTCGCTGCGCAACGACGGCCGCATCTGGGTGCCCAAGAAGGGCGGCGACGACCGCGACCCGCGCCAGATCCCCGAGGACGAGCGCGACTACTACCTGGAGCGCATCTACCCGGCCTTCGGCAACCTGGTGCCGCGTGACATCGCCTCCCGCGCCGCCAAGAACGTGTGCGACGAGGGCCGCGGCGTCGGCCCGGGCGGTCTGGGCGTCTACCTGGACTTCGCCGACGCGATCGAGCGCATGGGACGGGCCGCCGTCGAGGCCAAGTACGGCAACCTGTTCGACATGTACCAGCGCATCACCGGTGAGAACCCGTACGAGGTTCCGATGCGCATCTACCCGGCCGTGCACTACACCATGGGCGGACTGTGGGTCGACTACGACCTGCAGAGCTCCATCCCGGGCCTGTTCGTGACCGGTGAGGCCAACTTCTCCGACCACGGCGCCAACCGCCTGGGCGCCAGCGCGCTGATGCAGGGTCTGGCGGACGGCTACTTCGTCCTGCCGAACACCATCAACGACTACCTGGCCGAGGGCCCGTTCGAGCAGCTCGACGAGAGCCACCCGGACGCCGCCGCGGCCAAGGAGCAGGTCACCTCCCGGATCGAGAAGCTGCTCTCCATCAACGGTTCCCGCACCGTCGACTCCTTCCACAAGGAGCTCGGCCACATCATGTGGGACTACTGCGGCATGGAGCGCAACGAGGAGGGCCTGACCAAGGCCATCGAGCGCATCCGCGAGCTGCGCGCCGAGTTCTGGCGCGACGTCAAGGTGCTCGGTACCAACGACGAGCTCAACCAGGCCCTGGAGAAGGCCGGCCGCGTGGCCGACTTCCTGGAGCTCGGCGAGCTCATGTGCATCGACGCCCTGCACCGCCGCGAGTCCTGCGGCGGCCACTTCCGCTCCGAGAGCCAGACCGAGGACGGCGAGGCGCTGCGTCACGACGACGAGTTCGCCTACGTCGCGGCCTGGGAGTTCGGGGGCCAGGACAGCAAGCCCGTGCTCCACAAGGAAGCCCTGGAGTACGAGTACGTCGAGATGAAGCAGCGGAGCTACAAGTGAACATCACCCTGCGCGTATGGCGCCAGAAGGGCCCGGGCGACGAGGGCCGGATGGTCAACTACGAGCTCTCGGACGTCTCGCCGGACATGTCCTTCCTGGAGATGCTCGACGTCCTCAACGAGAAGCTCACCCTGCAGGACGAGGACCCGGTCGCCTTCGACCACGACTGCCGTGAGGGCATCTGCGGTGCCTGCGGTGTCGTGATCGACGGCGAGGCCCACGGCCCGGAGGTCACCACCACCTGCCAGCTGCACATGCGCAGCTTCAACGACGGCGACACCATCACCGTCGAGCCGTGGCGCGCCAAGGCGTTCCCGGTGGTCAAGGACCTGGTCGTGGACCGCGGCGCCTTCGACCGGATCATCCAGGCGGGCGGCTACATCAGCGCCCCGACCGGTACCGCCCCGGACGCCCACGCCAACCCGATCCCGAAGCCGGACGCCGACCGCGCGTTCGACGCCGCGACCTGCATCGGCTGCGGTGCGTGCGTGGCGGCCTGCCCGAACGCCTCCGGCATGCTGTTCACCGCCGCGAAGGTCACCCACCTGGGCATGCTCCCGCAGGGGCAGCCCGAGCGGGCCTCGCGCGTGGTGAGGATGGTCAACCAGCACGACGAGGAGGACTTCGGCGGCTGCACCAACATCGGTGAGTGCGCCGCGGTCTGCCCGAAGGGCATCCCGCTGGACACCATCTCCCAGCTCAACCGCGACCTGCTGGGCTCGCTCAGCAAGGGTGTCGGCTGACGCCGGTCCCCTCAGTCGCACGGGGCCGCGCCCTTGCCGGTGAACGCCGGGGGCGCGGCCCCCGCGCGTGTCGGGGGAGGTTACTCCGACAGGCGGCGCAGGGGTCCGGCGTCCCGGTCGGCGTTCTCCCGCCACATGGCGGACTCGACCGGATCGACGGCCAACACCGGTACGCCGAGTTCCTCCCCGAGCGCGCGGGCGAGGACGCTCTTCCCGGTTCCGGGCAGCCCGCTCATGACAGTCAGCATGGGGGCGGTCTGGCAGCCGGGGGTGTCACTCGGAGTCGAGGAAGCGACGCACCGAGGCCGCGGAGGCCGGCCGGCCGTGCCCGAACAGGAACCGTGTGGGCCGTGTGCCCAGAACCCGGCGCACGCCGCGCCGGAGCAGCGCCGGGTCCTGGGCGAGGAAGGGGAGTCCGGGGCGGTCGCGCCGCGTCATGCTCCCGGCCAGCAGGTCCCCGACCAGGACCTCCCCGCTCTCCCGGTGCCGCAGGCTCACCGAACCGGGGGTGTGCCCCGGGGTGTGCAGGACGTCCACCGCGACCCCGTGGGCGTCCAGCTCGGCGCCGTCGGTCAGGACCACGTCCGGGGTGACCGCCGGGAAGCGCGTGTCCAGCGTGCGCGACAGGATCCGCCCGAACAGGCTCAGCGGCGTGTAGAACTCGCTGGTCCCCGACTCGGCCCAGGCCGCCTCCGCCTCGTGGACCGCGACCGGGACCCCGAGCCGCCGACGGAGCGCGGCGGCCCCTCCCGCGTGATCGGGGTGGCAGTGCGTGAGGACGATCAGGGAGATCGAGGCGGGGTCGACACCGGCCCCGGCCAGGCGCCTGAGCAGCCGATCCTCGCCTCCGGCGAAACCGGTGTCGACGAGGACGGTGCCCTTTCCGCGCACGGCGTAGGCGGTGGACGCGCCCAGGGGGACGGGGACGACGTCGGCGGTCATCGGCCCCCCTCCCCGGGTGCGGTCAGGTCGGCCAGGGCGGGCGCCAGGTCGGCCGGTGTCCCGGCGCGGGCCACGTGCCGGTCGGGCCGGACCAGGTAGGCGGAACCGTACAGGCGGGCGGCGGAGCGCCCCCGGTCGAGCGCGGTCGGCACGCCGTGGTCGGCGCGCGCCGCCGCCCAGTCGGGCGTGATGAGGCGGACGGCACAGGACTCGGGGACGGACAGGCCCTCGGCCTGGGCGGCGTCGGTGAGCAGGAGGGTGTGCCGGTCGTGCGGCAGCAGGTCGTGCAGGCGGCGGGTGCGCTGGGCGAGGCCGTCGTAGAACTCCGGGTCGGGCAGCCGGTCCCCGCCGACCGGACCGCCCGCGCGGCCGCCGGTCCCCGCCGCGCGGCGGTAGCCGTGGTCGAGTTGGGAGAACCGGCGGGCGAAGGCGCGCCGCGCCCGGTCGGAGGACTGGAGCAGGGTCAGCGCCGCGTCGCGCAGGTGGCGGCGGGGGTCGCCGCGCAGCAGCATGGCCTGGGCACCCCGGTGGGTGAAGGAGATGACCTCGGCCGCGATGGGATGGCGCTCGTCCTGGTAGCCGTCGAGCACCCGGGGGTCGGCGCCGCGGACGGCGGCCGCGAGCCGCCAGGCCAGGTTCATCGCGTCGCCGACGCCCAGGTTGAGGCCCTGGCCGCCGAACGGTGTGTGGACGTGCCCGGCGTCCCCGGCCAGGAACACCCGCCCGTTCCGGTAGCGGACGGCCTGCTGGTGGGCGAGTGAGAAGGTCCAGAACTCGTCGACCGCTTCGATGCTCCCGTCGATCCCGGTGCGCGCCATGCAGCGCCGGGCGTCCTCGATGCTCGGTTCCACCCCCGGGGTGGCGGTGTAGGCGAGGCGGTAGCGCCGGTCGCCGGGCAGGGGGAAGACACCGAAGATGCCCTCGGTGTCCCCGGAGAAGGTCATCTCGTTCCGTGGCAGGGGCCAGTCGACGACGGCGTCGCACAGGACCCAGTCGTCGGCGTAGGGGGCGCCGGTGCGGCCGATCCCCAGGAGTTCGCGCACGGTGCTCCGGGAGCCGTCGCACCCGACCACCCAGCGGGCCTCCAGGACCTGGGACCGGCCGCCGGTGACCACGGTGGCGCGCACCCCGTCGGCGTGCTGTTCGAGGCCGGTGCACGCGGTCTCCCGCTCGACCTCCACGCCGCGTTCCGCGAGCAGGTCGATGAGCAGGTGCTCGGTACGTGCCTGGGGGATGTCCACCATGAACGGGTAGGCGGTCTCCGCCAGGGTCCGGAAGTCGACGGCGATGCGGTCCCGGTGCCCGGTCCGCAGCGTCAGGACGTCCACGCGCTGGCCCTCGGCCAGGACCGCGTCGGCCGCGCCGAGGTCGCGCAGGTGTTCCAGGGTGCGGGCGTGCAGGGCGGCGGACTTGGTCAGCTCCAGCACGCCCGCGTGCCGGTCGATGATCCGCGCGCGGACCCCGAACTGGAGGAGGCGCGCGGCGAGGGCGAGTCCGGTGGGGCCGGCCCCCACGATGAGGACGTCGATCATGACATCTCCTAAAACGAATGTTCGTTCTTTTTAGCTTCCTCCACGGCGGGAGGTCTGTCAAGAACGGTCGTTCGTTCTACGATGTGCGCATGCCACGAGTCTCCGACGCCTATCTGGCGCAGCGGCGCGAGCACATCCTGGCGGCGGCGGCCGCGTGCTTCGCGCGTGACGGCTTCCACCGCACGTCCATGCGGAACGTGATCGAGGAGGCCGGTCTGTCGCCGGGTGCGGTGTACCGCTACTTCCCGGGCAAGGACGCCATCATCGTCGCGATCGCCCTGGACGCGATCGGTGCGGTGCAGGGCGCGGTGCGCGACTCCGTCGCCCGGCGCCGGCCGTTTCCCGAGCTGGTCGGGGATCTGCCCGCCACCATCGAGGCGATGGACCGGGCCGACTCCCGAACGCGCCTGGCCGTCCAGTCGTGGGGGGAGGCGCTCCGCGACCCCGCGCTGGGGGAGGCGCTGCGCGAGGGGGTCGACGGCGTGGTCGGCCAACTGCGCGAACGCGTGGCCCTCGGCCAGGCCGAGGGGGAGGTCCCGGAGTCGGTGGACCCGCTGGCCGCGGCCCGGGTGGTGCTCGGTGTCGTCCAGGGTTACATCCTCCAGCGGGCCTGGGACCCCGAGCTGTCCGCCGCGGACTACGGCAGGGCCGCGCGTGACCTGGCGGCCGGTCTGCTCGCCCCCTGACCGTCGCGGCCGGGCGGCCGGACCGCCTCCTCGCCCGGGGCCGTGCGGAAGGCGAGTTCGACACCGCACCGCCCGTACCGTGGCTGCGCGAAGCCGTCACGCTGCTCGGCCACGCGGCGGGGGCGCAGGTGTACGAGGGGCGGATGGACGCGGCGACCGCCGCGGCGGTGGTGCGGGAGAGCGTGCTGCGCCTGCCCGGGGTTCAGACCACGGAGGGGCGCAGCATGCAGTAGGCCGGGGGTGCCGACGGTTCGTTGACCGCGCGCACCACCCGGAAGTCGTAGCGCTCGTAGAAGCCGAGGTTCACCGGGTTCATCGTCTCCAGGTAGACGGGAACCCCGTCGGCGTCCGCGCGGGCCAGACCGTCGCGCAGCAGCCGCGATCCCACCCCCGTGCCCCGGACCGCCGGATCGGTGCCCAGCATCGACAGGTACCAGTGCGGTTCCTCGGGGGCGGCCGCGCGGAGCTCACCCATGAACCGGACGACCCCGCGCATCCGGGACATCCCCAGCAGGCGCGCCCAGTGGGGGAGTGAGCGCAGTACGGCGGCCGGTCCGTTCGCGCGGGCGCCCGGCGGTGTCCACAGGGCAGCGCCGTGGACCGCCGGCGGCCGGTCCGCGGCCCGGCCGGAGGCGTGCACGCTGGCGGTCCCGCCCGGGACGTGGTCGAACCCGGCGATCAGCGCGCACGCGCGGACGGTCCGCGCGGGGCGCTCCGCGTCATCGGGGAAGAACCACCGGAAGAGCGGGTCCTCGCGGAAGGCGCGGCCCAGGACCTGCGCCACACCCGGTACGTCGCCCATCGTCGCGGTGCGGACGCGTGCGTCCGCCGGAGCCGTGGGGGTCATGCGCGCTGCCTCTTCCCGTGCGTGCGGGGTTCGGGTCACCGCTCATGCTAGACGCGTGGGGGTACGCGTGCCGGTCGTTCGTGAATTCTCCTCACATCGGGGTGCGCAGGAGAAAGCGGCTGGTTCCGATCCCGGGGTGCTCGACCTCGCGGACCACCTCGAAGCCGAACCGCTCGTAGAAGGCCGTGGCGGCGGGGTCGAGCGTCTGGGTGAAGACGGGCGTGTACGCGCCGTCGGCCCGCTCCAGTCCCGCGGACAGCAGCTCCCCGGCCAGACCGGTGCCCTCGGCGGCGGGGTCGACGCCCAGCGCCGCCACATACAGGTGGGGCTCCTGGGGCGCGGCCATCTTCCACTCGGCGAAGACGCGGACGAAGGCGCTCATCCGGGCCCGACCGACCAGCGGCCCCCAGTGCGGCCAGGTGCGCAGCGACACCAGCGGCCCCTCGGGGTTGGTCGACGGCGGCGCCCACAGCGCGGCCGCCCGGACCACCGGGGCCTCCGCGGCGCGGTCGGCCACCGCGGCGACGCGGGTGTCCCCGTACGGTACGTAGCCGAAGCCCGCCGTCAACGCGAAGAAGCGCCGGGTACGGGCCATCCGCTGCCCGTCGTCGGGAAAGAGCCACCGGAAGAGCGGGTCGTCGTGGAGCGCCCGGCTCAGGACCCGGGCCACGGCGGGCACGTCGTCGATCGTTGCGGGGCGGGCGGCTGCGGTGACGATCGGGCTCATCCCAAGAACTCTCCGATAGGGGGCGTTCCGCACATGGTAGATCACGGGACTGTCACGAAGGATCCGGGGGCGGGAGGCGGTGGCCCGTCTCACAGCGGCCGTGTGCTCACACCCGTTGGTCGAACACGTGCGCCCGCACCCAGGCGTGCATCGCCACGGCCGCCGCGGCACCGGCGTTGATCGACCGCGTCGACCCGAACTGCGCGATCGACAGCACCGCCTCGCACACCTTGCGGGCCTCCTCCGACAGCCCCGGGCCCTCCTGTCCGAACACCAGGACGACCTCGCGGGGCAGCGGATGGGTCTCCAGCGGGACCGCGCCGGGCAGGTTGTCGATCCCGACCAGGGGGAGCCCCCGCTCCCCGGCCCACCCCAGGAGCGACGCTGTGTCGGAGTGGTGGTGGACGTGCTGGTAGCGGTCGGTCACCATGGCGCCGCGACGGTTCCACCTGCGGCGGCCGACGATGTGCACGGCCGCGCAGCCGAAGGCGTTGGCGGTGCGCACGACCGAACCGATGTTGAAGTCGTGCGACCAGTTCTCCACGGCCACGTGGAACGGGTGCCGCACGGTGTCGAGGTCGGCGACGATCGCCTCGCGCCGCCAGTAGCGGTAGCGGTCCACCACGTTGCGGCGGTCGCCCCCGGCCAGGAGTTCGGGGTCGTAGCGGTCGTCCTCGGGCCAGGGGCCGGTCCACGGCCCCACACCGACCTCACGGGCCTCGTCCTCCCCGGAGGACGGGGACGGGGGCGGAGCGGTGTCGGACGCGGCGTGTTCGTTCATCCCCTCCAGCTTACGGATCTGACCGGTTGATGCCTCCGTGCAGGTGCCCGACCTGGATCACCGTCTGGTGGTGACCGATGTCGCCGCTGATCTCGTTGTGCACAGCGCCGTACGTCACCTGTGGGGCCCCGGCGTTCAGGGCCTCCATCAGCCGCCGGATCTGCGGGTCGGCCCCGGCCGCGCGCTCGATGTGTTCGGCGACGACGGTGATCGCCCCCTCGTCGTCCGGTTCGAGCCGGGCCTCGTCCAGCGCCTCCTGGGCCTCGGGGTCGCCGCGGAAGTAGCGGAAGAGGGCTTTGCGCAAGGACTTGAAGTCGTCGATGGTCGCCTGGCTGACGACCTCGGCGATCTTGGCCACGGTGCCGGTGGCGACGGCCGTGGCGAGGGCGATGGTGGAGGGGTCGGGCACGGGAGTTCTCCTCCGGGCGGGGGCGGTTCACCCCCAGTGTTCCCCGTCAGGCGGCCCGCTGTCGCCTCCTGGTGACCAGAAGTGCCACCGCGCGCCAGCCGAGGAGGGTCACCGCGAGGAAGACGGCGGTGACGATGACGAAGCTCGGAGGTGCTCCCTCGCCCGTGGCCAGGCGCAGCACCCTGCCGCCGGCCACGGTCACCGCCCAGACGAACACCCCGGTTGGCCAGATCCGGACAGGCGAGCGCCACGCCAGGGTGACCAGCCAGCCGAGGGCGAGGGCGGCCAGGAACGGCCACGCGGTCGAGGCCACGGCGGGGAGGGTGAGTCCGGTCCCGTGGTCGGTCTTGCCGATCACGACGAAGGCGAGTACACACACCAGGTCGGCCGCCAGCGCGAGCGGCACCGCGAAGGAACGCATACCCCCAGGCTAGGGCCGCCGTCGGCGATGTGTTCGGCGGGGCGGGCGGTGGGAGGGACGGTGTTCCCGGGGCGGTTCCGGACGAGTGCGGGCGGTCCCGGGCGTGTCGGGTGACGTTGTCGGGCCGTAACGTGAACCCCACGCGCGTCACGTGCGTCAGTCCCCGAGGGGCGGCCGTCGGGCCGTCCCCGGTCCCTCCCCTATCCCGACCCGCCACCGAGTGACAGATCGGCCGACGTATGCGCCCAACCCCACCCCTGGCTTCGCACGCCGGACCAGATCCTGCCCTGCCCACCGGGATAGAGCCCCTGACCGCCGATGAACCCCGTCGCGTCGGGACGTTCCGCGTCGTCGGACGGATCGGCGTGGGCGGGATGGGGACGGTGTACGCGGCTCTGGACGACGCCGACCGCCGGACAGCGGTCAAGTGCGTGCACCGGGTGTACGCCGCCGACGCCGAGTTCCGGGAGCGGTTCGCGCGTGAGGTCGCGTTGGTCCGCCGGGTGCGGGCCGCCTGCGCACCCCGTTTCCTGGACGCCGACCCCGGGGCCGACCTGCCCTGGCTGGCGACCGAGTACGTTCCCGGCCCCACCCTCGATGAGTACGTCAGAACGCACGGGCCGCTCACCGGGCGTGTACTGACCGCTCTGGCGATCGGGCTGGCCGAGGCCCTCGCCGCGATCCACACCGCCGGGGTGGTGCACCGGGACCTGAAACCGGGGAACGTGATCCTGTCGCCGGACGGCCCCAAGGTGCTCGACTTCGGGATCGCCCGCGCCGTGGAGGAGACGGCGCTGACGCGGACCGGCGGCCTGGTCGGGACGCCCGGGTGGATCGCTCCCGAGCAGTACCGGGGTGCTCCGGCGAGTGAGCGCTCGGACATGTACGCCTGGGGCGGGCTGGTGGCCTTCGCCGCGACCGGCCGCCACCCGCACGGCTCGGGTTCCTCCGACACGATGGCCGCGCGGATCCTGTCCGAGCCTCCGGGCCTGGACGGTGTCCCGGACGGGCTGCGGAGGGTGCTGGAACGGGCGCTCGACAAGGACCCCGAGCGGCGTCCCGACGCGGTCACCGCGATGCGTCAGGTGTCCGCTCCGCTGCACCCCGACGAGGCGCCCACCGAGGTGACCGGGGGCGGTGACGTCGACATCAGGGCCGTCATGGGCCAGGCGTGGACCCGGATACCGATCGCTGACTCCTCGGTGGAGGAGTGGCGGCGGTGCGCGCCGCGCAGGCGGTCGTGGGTGGTGCGGCGGCGCGTCCCGCTCGCGGTTGGCGCGGCGGTGACCGCGCTGGTGGTGCTGGCCGTCGCAGTGGTTGGGACGCTGGTCCGCGATGAGGTGGGAACCGGTGCTGGGGAGCGGGTGTCGGGGACGGACGTCGCCGACGGATCCACCACCGGCCAGGAGGTGGGTTCGGGTGTGCCCTCCGACGTGCCCGAGGAGTACCACGACCTGTACGAGAACGGCCGTGTGGTGGTGGAACCGGCGTCGGACACCTCCGCCGCGCTCCTGCGCCGGTTGGAGTCGGCCTCGGGCGGGGGTGAGGGACTCGACCAGGTGCGGCTCTCGTTCACCGCCACGGATATGGTCGGGGACGGCGCGTTCGTCAATGTCACGGCCGAGTACCTGCTCGACTTCGGTGAGGTACAGATCTCCGAGGGTGACTTCGGGTGGGACGAACGGATCACCGCTGGCCAGGACGATCTGGACATCACCTTGCAGACCGGAGGCGGCAACGTCCACGTGCTGAGCGCACGCAACCCCACCGCGAGGCTCGTCCTCGACCTCGACGTGGAGAGGACGCTGCCCGTGTACTACCTACCCGCAGGGGTCCAGGACGACGGTGCGATTCCAGCCGACTACCCCGGCGGCGTCTGCTTCCGTCCCGAGAACATCGATGAGGCCCTCGAACTCGAACCGTTGGGAGCCTCCTCAGCCGGAAACGGCCAGACCGACCGCTGCTCCGAGTGACCCTGCCCCCCGCTTCCCCTCCGCGTGAAGGTGCCCATGTCCCCTGACGCCCCCCGCCCGTTCGACCAGGACCGCCTCCCGCCCGGCATCGACCCGCCCGGCTCCACCGACCCCCGGCAACTGGGGAACTACCGTGTCGTCGGCAGGATCGGCGCCGGCGGCATGGGCGCGGTGTACGCGGGGGTCGACCCGGCGGGCTCGTGCGCCGCGGTCAAGGTGATCCATCCGCAGTTCGCAGCCGACCCCGAGTTCCTCGCCCGCTTCGCCCGCGAGGTCGAACTGGTGTCACGGGTGCGGGCGACCTGTACGGCGGCTTTCTACGGAGCCGACGTCCGGGCCGGCGCCCCCTGGCTTGCCACCGAGTACGTGCGCGGGCGGACCCTACGCCAGCACGTCCGGGCCAACGGGCCCCTGGCTGGAGGGCTGCTGCTCTCGCTCGCCGTCGGACTGGGGGAGGCCCTCGCCGCCATCCACGAGGCGGACATCGTGCACCGCGACCTCAAACCGGGCAACATCATCCTGTCGCCGGAGGGGCCGAAGGTGCTCGACTTCGGTATCGCGCGCGCCGCCGACGCGACCGCCCTGACACGGACGGGCGGCCTGATGGGGACGCCCGGCTGGATGGCGCCGGAGCAGTACCTCGGCCAGGAGGCCACGGCGCGTTCGGACATGTTCGCCTGGGGCGGGTTGGTCGCCTTCGCCGCGACCGGGCGCAACCCCTTCGGTACGGGGAACGCGGAGGCGCTGATCCACCGCACCCGTGAGGAGGAACCGGACCTGGAGGGTGTGCCGCCGGAACTCCTCGACCTGGTTCGCCGCGCGATGGACAAGTCCCCGGAGGCGAGGCCCACCGCCGCGGAGGCGCTCGCGGAGCTCACCGGCGGATGGAACGCCACCCGGGTCCAACCGGCGCGTGATGTTCCGCCCACGCGGCTCGTGCCCGATTTGCTAGCGACCGAGTGGCGCGGGGTGACGGCACCGGAGCCCCGTCCGGTGCGCCGGTCCAGGCGCGGTCGGGGGATCGCGGTGGCGACCGCGCTGACAGCGGCTCTTGCGGCCGTCGTCCTCGTCGCGGCATGGCTGGTGGTCCTCCGCCCCGGCGGGGAGGCGGGTCCCGCGGACGAAGCCGCACCATCGACGGGGGCGGACGAGGGCGGTCCCGTGGCCGGAACCTCTCCCGAGGATTTCGACGCGGTCGTGGCGGAGGCGGTCCGGCTCGCCCGGGAGGCGCCGAGCTTCGCCGCGTTCAGCTCGCAGGACAGCGGTGACGTGGGCGACGGGCAGTTCGTGTACTACGAGTACACCGAGGACCCCGACCCCGTGTACCTGGAGCTGTTGGTCGTCGGAGGGATGACCGACGGGCGGGTGGAGATCGGCGAGGGGCCGGATGATGTCCTTCGGTTCACAGAGTCCTCCCGCGCGGACGGCGAGGGCTACGACCGGAATTTCTATCGGGACCCAACCCAGGAGGACACCGCGACGGGGCCCCGAGGGCGGTGGGAGGCGGCGCTGGACGAGCTCGACGAGACCGTCCAGGACGGCGCCGAAGCCGTCTACCGGGGTGTTGACCGCGTGCGGGCCGACTTCGTTCCGGTACGCATGGCAGGGGGCAGGGATCTGGCCTCGCGTGAGGGCCACCACTACACGGGTTCCTTCATGCGCGAACCGGCTTACGAGGGGGACGAGCCGGAGGTCGCCTTTGAGCTCTGGGTAGGGGACGACGGGTACCCGTTGACGTACCGCACCGAGCTGCGCTGGGAGGGGCCCGAGGAGGACGGGAACCCCTCCGGCGTCGCGACCTACGACTTTGTGTTCGTCCAGTTCGACCAGCCGGTGGAGATCGAACTTCCCGGCGAGTCCGAGATCGCGGCGAGCCGGTCGGAGGCCCAGGGCCCCGGGTTCTGACGGGCGACGCCGGGTGCGGGCCCTCACGACCCGCACCCGGCCCCGGCCCTCGTCGGCCGCGCCTACTCCCCGGTCAGGTTGTCCCTGAGGAACTCGACCTGGAGCAGCATCAGGTTCTCCGCCACCACCGGGTCCGACGGCATGTGCGTCACCCCCGACAGCGGCAGCACCGTGTGCTTGCGCCCCGCCGCGAGCAGCGCCGACGACATCCGCTGCGTGTGCGCGAACACCACGTTGTCGTCCGACAGACCGTGGATCATCATCAGCGGCCGCTCCAGCTTCGCCGCGTCCGTCAGCAGCGAGCTGCCCTCGTAGGCCTCCGGCTGGTCCTGCGGCGTACCCAGGTACCGCTCGGTGTAGTGCGTGTCGTACAGCTCCCAGTCGATGACCGGGGCGCCCGCGATCGCCGCGTGGAACACGTCCGGCCTGCGCAGCACCGCCAGCGCCGCCAGGTACCCGCCGAACGACCACCCCTGGATCCCCACCCGCGAGGTGTCCAGGAAGGGGTACCTCTCCGCCGCGTCCCGCAACGCCGCCACCTGGTCCTCCAGGACCGGTGTGGCCAGGTCGAGGTGGATCGCCTGTTCCCACTCCACCCCGACGCCGGGGGTGCCCCGACCGTCCGCGATCAGGACCGCGAAGCCCTGCTCCGCGTACCACTGCGCGGTCAGGAACGCACCCCGCGCGTTGAGCACCCGCTGCGCGTGCGGGCCGCCGTACGGCGCCATGAGCACGGGGAGCGGACGCAGGTCCTCCCGGTACCAGGACGGCAGCACGAGCGCGGTCGGGATCTCCCGCTCACCGGCCCGCCACGTCCGCACCCGCAGCTGCTCCGGCAGGTCGGGGGTCTGCGCGAAGCTCTCGATCTCGGTCCGCTCCCGCTGCGTCTCCGAGGTGGCGTTGCGGAACACCAGGGTGTGCACGCCCGGGAAGTCCATCGACCGGTGCTGCACCACGAGCGTGTCGCCGCGCAGCCGACCCGACCGCACCCCGCTGTGCGCCTCCGCGTCGGAGGCGGTCGAGCACCCGTGCCCGGGCACCTCCACCGGCGCGGCCAGACCCGTCGGCAGGTCCACCAGCCACAGGGACACGTTCCCGGGGCGCCCGACCGGGGACCCCGAGTACAGGATCCGGTCCCCGTCCACGTCGACCACCGACCGCACGTACACGTCGGGCGGGCTGACCGGCTGGCCGCCGACGTACACCCGCCGCTCGCCGTGCTCCGGGTCGCGCGCCACCCACACCAGGTCACCGGAGGCGGTGTGGTCGGGCACCCCCGACACGATCTCCAGCCACACGTCGTCGGTGTCGGTGCGCACGTCCGCGACCAGGCCGGTCATCGGGTCGGCGCTGAACAGCGTCATCGTGCGCTGGTCGCGGCTCTGCCCGGTGAACACCACCGTCGGCGTGCCGTCGGGGCCCGTCGTCCAGCCCGCGCGTACCAGGTACGGCAGCGCCGCGCGGTCCCACTCGATCCACACGGGCGCGCCCGGGCCCTCCTCCCGGTGCCGGCCCGCCGTCCCGACGGTCAGCACCGCCAGCCGCACCTCCGGGTTGGCCGTCCCGGCCGCCGGATAGCGCAGGGCGGTCGGCTCCTGCTCCGGGCTGGCGGGGTCGTCCACGTACCAGCGGGCGACGTCGGCCTCGTCGACCCGCGTGGCCAGGATCGCCCCGCCGTCGGGGGCCCACCAGAAGCCGCGGTACCGGCTCATCTCCTCGGCCGCGACGAAGTCGGCCAGACCCCACGTCACGTGCTCGCCGTCGGGCTCGGCCAGGACGCGGTCCCCGTGGTCCTCCTCGGCGGCGGCGACGTCGATCACGCGCAGCGCCCCGCCGCTCACGTAGGCGACGCGGTCGCCGCGCGGGCTGATCCGGGGGTCCACGACCGGACGCGTCGCGGGGAGTTCGCGCGGTGTGTTGTCGTCACCCACCAGATCCACGTAGAAGAGCCGCCCCGAGAGGGTGAACACGGCGCGGGTGAACGCGTCGTCCACCGAGTAGGAGACGATGCCGCCGCCGCTCTCCCGCAGCCGCTCGCGGCGGGCGCGCTCCTCCGGGGGGAGGTTCTCGTCGTCGGCGCCGAGCGCCCGGGGGTCCGCGGCCACCCAGGCCGTACCCTCCTCGGTCTCGTGCACCCACAGGCAGGTGGCGGTGTCCACACCGTCCCGTCCCCTGAGGAAGGCGACACGCCGCCCGTCCGGGGAGATCTCGAACGCGTACGGGACACCGATGGTGAAGCGATGGGTTCGGGCCAGTTGGCGAGGAAAGCTCATAGGGCGATTGTGGACCATCACCGGGGCGCCGCGTCGCGCTGGCCGCGGTGAGCCCCGACCCGGGTTCCGGGCCCGGGACGCGGGACCCGGGTTCCGGGTTCGCCGGGGCGGAGGAGGGGCGGCTCGCCCGGTATCGTTCGCTACGTGATGGACAGGCGACTGATGATGGTGCACGCGCACCCCGACGACGAGAGCATCGTCACCGGAGCGACGCTGGCGAAGTACGCGGCCGAGGGAGCGGAGGTCACCCTCGTGACCTGCACCCTGGGCGAGGAGGGGGAGGTCGTCCCCGACGACCTCGCGCACCTGACCGCCGACCGCGACGACACGCTGGGCGAGTACCGCGTCGGTGAACTCGACAAGGCCTGCGTCGCGCTGGGCGTGCGCGACCACCGGTTCCTCGGCGGTCCCGGCCGTTACCGCGACTCGGGCATGGTCGGTGGTCCTGCCAACGACCACCCCCGTGCCTTCTGGGGGGCCGACGTCGAGGAGGCCGCGACCCTTCTCGCGGAGATGATCCGCGAGACACGACCGCAGGTGGTGGTCAGCTACGACGAGAACGGGGGCTACGGCCACCCCGACCACATCCAGGCGCACCGGGTCACACGCCGGGCCTGCGTCAAGGCGGGGGAACGCACCATGCCGGGCACCCCCTGGCGGGTCCGCAAGCTCTACGCGATCGCCCAACCCGTGTCGCGGATCGAGGCGTCCATCTCCCGCCTGGCCGAGGAGTCCGGTTCCTTCACACCGCCCTCCCGGGTGTCCGACATCGCCCTGGGCACGCCCGACGCCGCGGTCACCACGCGGATCGACGCCACCGACCACTGGGCGGCCAAGACGCTCGCGATGCGCGCGCACGCCACCCAGATCACCGTGGAGGGTGAACGCTTCGCGCTGTCGAACGACATCGCTCAGGAGATCGACGCGGTGGAGCACTTCACCCTGCTCATGGGGCCGACGACGCGGACCGTCGGCGGCGGGTTCGAGACCGACCTCTTCGCGGGCCTGTGAGCGGCGCCAGCGGATCCGGTGGGACCGGCCGCGTATCCTCCACTGACATGACCACGCCGGAGACCGACACGGGGGCAGCGCGGTTCCGCGGCACCTCGGTTCTGGTGTACCTCGGGACGCTCGCCGTGGTGGCGCCGCTGGGCGCGGTGGTCGGACTCGTGTCGTCCCTGTGCGCGGGATGGCTGACCCGCTACTGGGAGGCGGGACAGCCGGTACCGACGATCGCGGTGGCCGCGCTCCTGGTCTACGCGGCACTGCTGTACGCGGGCTGCCGACTCCTGGCGTGGGGGAGCGGGACGCCGGACGCCGCGATGGCCTTCACGATCGGGTTCGTGCTCTCCCTGTTCGTCGTGATCGGCTACACGCCCGGCGGCGACATCGTGCTCACCGGCCACATGATCCACAACGGTTACCAGCTCGGATCGATGCTGGCGCTGGCCGCCGCCGTGGTGGTCAGCTCGGTCCGGAACGCGCGCGGCCGCGGCCCCGTACGGGCCGACGGCCGCCGCTGACGCTCCGGGGACGTCAGGACCAGAACTGCAACAGCACCTGGCCCAGGAACACCGTGCCCGGGTACACCGGGTTCGGCAGGACCAGGTCGTAGAACCAGTAGAAGGCGTTGACGAAGGCGTCGTTGACGCCCGGTGCCCACAGCAGCGCGAAGACCGCGATCGAGAAGTACAGCGCGTTGACGCGCAGGAAACCGGTGGCCCTGTCCGACAGCGCGGGCGTGAGCAGCTCGAACCCGTCCAGGCCGGGGACCGGCAGCAGGTTGACCACGGCCGCCGACAGGTTCGCGAACGACAGGAAGGCCATCGAGGCGATCGCCCAGTTGGTGGTGTCGTTGCCCGGGGGGACGAGGAGCGACACGGTGACCGTCAGCGCCGCCGCCAGCACGAGACTGGCCAGCGGACCGGCGAGTACCACCGCGGCGCGGCGCGCGACCGGGATCCGGTCCCACTTCACGTAGGTGGGCGGGCCGGTCAGCCCCACACCGCTGAGGCACAGGTAGACCACGGGCAGGATCAGGCCGCCGAAGGTCTCCCGGAAGGCGAAGGGGTTGAGCCTGAGGTAGCCGCTGCCGCGCAGGGAGCGGTCACCGGCCAGGTAGGCGGCGAGGGCGTGCCCGAACTCGTGCACGGCCGCCGAGACGATCCACCCGAGGACGATGAGCAGGGGCGGGACCAGGGGTGTGACGCTCGTCTCCTCGGCCGCCCAGTCCAGTTCGGCCGCGGTCCACGACAGCCAGCCCGCGAAACCGATGAGGCCCAGCAGCAGCACGAACACCGGGCTGGGCAGGAAGTCCGACCAGCCTCCGGACGCGCCGACCTTGGACGGTGCGGTGCCGATGGGGCCCGTGTTCGCGGCGCCCTCGTCCTCGGCCCGCCCGCCCTCGGTGTCCTCGCTCAGGCCGGGGACGTTGAGCGCGTCCTGGGGCATCCGCTCCCACGGGTCCGCACCACGCGCCCCCTCGGCGCCTGGGGCCGTGTCCGGTCCGGGCCCGTCGGTCGTGTCCGCGCTCTGCGGCGTCTCGGGCGTGGGCATGGTGCTCCTGCTGATCGCGGGTGGTTCGCGGTCCAGACTAGGCCCTCCCCTCGCCCACCATCGCCCAGGGTCGCCTCGCGAACGGGTGGGGGCCGCCACCCTCGGCGGACGCCTGCGGCGCTGGCCTAAGCGAAGCGGAGGACCAGGGCGAACACCGCCTAGACCACCGCGCGCGGCGCCACCGCGGACTTGTGCAGGCACGCGATCGCGAACGACCGCCCCGGCACGGTCAGCTCCCGGTGGCCGTCGCCGTCGTCCTCCGTGAGCAGCCCCAGGGTCTCCAGCAGCCAACCGACCGCCATCACCAGCGCGCGCACCTGGTCCGAAGCGGTCTCCGCGGTCCTGCGGTGCGCCGCCGCGTGCCGTCCCGCGGACACCGGGACCTCCGTCGGCACCCACCCCGACTCCGTCAGCGCCCGTTCCGCCGCCGCCACGTCCGACTCCCCGCGCCGGGCGTGCGAACCGGTGCCCTGCGGTGACCGCGCCAACAGGACGCCCAACAGCGTCTCCGCGGCCGCCTGCTCGATCCCGCCGGTACGGCACAGGGTCTCGGTGACGGCCCACCACAGCGCCTCGGGGTCCTCGCGCAGCTGCCGGCCACGCCGCGTCAGCACCAGCCGCCGACCCGACCTGCGTACCGCCCGCATCCCGCGCAGCACCTGGTGCAGGGCGATCAACTGGGTGGCGTCGGTCTCGCTGCGCGGCGGGTCCGGCGAGGTCCGCCACCCGAAGTCCGCGCACATCTGCCGGACCACGCCGGGGGTGATGTACCCGATCTGGGTGAGCGCGATCCCGTCCGACGCCAGGTCCAGCAGCCTCCGCAGCGGCGCCATGGCCGTGTCCACGGCGCGCGGCACGTCCGCCCCGGCGATGATCTGACCGACCAGCGGCCACATACGCTGCCTGTGCGGATGCACGGGCGATCCGATCCACGCGCGCACCCGCTCCTCCCGGATCCGGTCCAGGTGGCTCAGCCCCCGCCGGTCGGGCTGGGTGAGGAAGGACCGCGCGAACCGCTCCTGTGCCGTCCGCCATCCGTGTTTGCCCGGGCGCACGTCACCGACCGAGATCGCCAGCTCCAGCGCGGCGGCGGTCTCGTGGCGCGCCCGGATCTCGGCGTCGCCGACCGCGCCGCCCCAGGTCAGTTCGGGCAGGTCCGGTGGTTCCACGCCCGACTCCCACATGAGCCGTTCGTACATGGACACCCCGGCGTCGTGGTCGTCGTCGTGGACGGACAGCAGCGTGACCGTCTCCGGCGCCGAGCACACCTGGGCGTAGCGGTGGAGTTCGAGCAGGGAGAAGAGTGTGCCGAGGGAGCGGGCCGTGAACACCCGGTCGTCCGTGGACCGGGGGAACCGGGCGGGGAGCTCGAACCAGCAGAACCGCTGGACGGAGTACTGGGTGAGCTGTTGGATGCCGTGGTCGGGGGACAGGGTGTCCAACGCCTGGCGCGCGGCCCCGGCCGCCCGCTCGTCCCGTCCGGCCAGTTCCGCGAGGGCGGACGCGACTGCTTCGCGCATGATGGGCGCTCACCACCTCCCGCCGTGCCGGGCGCCCGCTCAGCGTGGGGTGACGCCGGGGCGCGGTGCTCTCCTGTGTCCCGCGCGGAGCTGGCTCGTGCTCACGGCGGGACTCTGCCGTCTCCTACCCCGGACGGGGAGAAGAATGCCTGTGTTCAGGCATGATCTGGCATCCCCGGGTTCCGTCCGAGGATGCCGAGGGTCGTTCGGTTCCGTCGTGGAACCGGAAGCGGGTGCGGCCGTCAGGGCGCCTGTGGGGGACGCCCGTCGCGTCGTCGCGGGGGCACGGGGGGAACGACACGGCTGGCGGCGATGTCGGATTCGGCGACCTCGACCCCCGAGCCGTCGCGGCGGCGCAGGGTCAGCACACCGTCCGTCCAGGACTCCACGACACCGACGATATCGGTGAAACCCCGGTCGGGGAGGTGGATTCGGACGGACACCCGTTTTCCTACGTCCTCACGGGTGATCCGGTGCACCAGACGACCCCTCAGATGCATCGAACGCCACCCCCGATTGTGCGCTGGGTATTCTCCGACGCCATACTAGGAGAACGACATCTGTGCCAACAGCTTGCGGAGCCCGGGAACCGGGGGAGTCGGCGCCCGCACGCCGGCCCCCCACCCGGACTCCGAAGGTCCCCGCCTCCCTCCGTGGAGTGCGGGGGTGAGATCAAGGAGTTCGACGTGACCTACGTCATCGCGCAGCCCTGTGTCGATGTGCTGGACAAGGCGTGCATTGACGAGTGCCCTGTGGACTGCATCTACGAGGGCGAGCGCATGCTCTACATCCACCCGGACGAGTGCGTCGACTGTGGTGCGTGCGAGCCCGTCTGCCCCGTCGAGGCCATCTACTACGAGGATGACCTGCCCGACCAGTGGCAGGACTTCTACAAGGCCAACGTCGACTTCTTCGACGAGATCGGCTCGCCGGGCGGTGCCTCCAAGGTGGGCAAGATCGAGCGGGACCACCCGCTCGTCGCCAAGCTCCCGCCGCAGGCCTAGCAGGCCCGGACAACCGACCCGCACCGGTCGGTCAGACGCACCCCCTTGGCGCAGAGGGTGCTGTCCCCGCGCGGACAGCCGAACGTGAGTGTCGCGCCGACCCCCGGCCGGGGGTCGGCGCGACACTTGTTCCAGCCCTGACTCCCGACCCCTCCCGATCCTGATGGAGAACGCACCGATGGCCGAACGGCGACGCGTGACGGACCGGCTCCCGACCTTCCCCTGGGACAGGCTCGCCCCGTACAAGCGCACGGCCGCGGCCACCCCCGACGGCATCGTCGACCTCTCCGTCGGAACCCCCGTCGACCCGGTGCCGCCGAACCTGCGCCAGGCCCTGGCCGACGCCGCCGACTCACCCGGCTACCCGATGACCTGGGGAACCCCCGAGCTGCGCGCGTCGGTCTCCGGGTGGCTGGCGCGCCGCCACGGCGTCCGGGTCGGGGAGAACGCCGTCCTGCCGACGATCGGCTCCAAGGAACTCGTCGCCTGGCTGCCCACCCTGCTCGGCCTGGGTGAGGGAGACACGGTCGTCCACCCCGAACTGGCCTACCCCACCTACGACGTCGGCGCCCGCATGGCGGGTGCCACCCCGGTCGCCTCGGACGGCCTGACCGCGCTCGGACCGGCGCGGGTCGGGCTCGTGTGGGTGAACTCGCCGAGCAACCCCACCGGCCGCGTACTCGACATCCCCCACCTGCGCAAGGTCGTCCAGTGGGCGCGTGAGCGGGGGGCGGTCGTCGCCTCCGACGAGTGCTACCTGGACCTCGGCTGGGAGGACAGGGAACCGGTCTCGATCCTGCACCCGGACGTGTGCGACGGTTCGCACGAGAACCTGCTCGCCGTGCACTCGCTGTCCAAGCGCTCCAACCTGGCGGGCTACCGCGCCGCGTTCGTCGCAGGCGACCCGGCCCTGGTCGGGGAGCTGCTCGCGGTGCGCAAGCACGCGGGCATGATCGTCCCCGCTCCGGTGCAGGCCGCGATGCGGGCCGCGCTGGACGACGACGGCCACGCCGCCGAGCAGAAGGAGCGCTACCGCGCGCGCCGCAGCCGCCTGCGCGCCGCCTTCGAGGGCGCGGGCTGGCGGATCGAGCACTCCGACGCCGGTCTGTACCTGTGGGCGAGCCACCCCGAACACGACGCCTGGGGCGCCGTGGCCGCCCTCGCCGAACACGGCATCCTGGTGGCCCCCGGAGACTTCTACGGCACGGCGGGCGCCCGGCACGTCCGGGTGGCGTTCACCGCGACCGACGAGCGGGTCGACGCGGCGGTCAGGCGCCTGGCGTCCTAGCCGCGCAGCGGACACGGTGAACGCGGCCGTCCCGCCCCCGGGGAGTACGCTCCCCGGGCTTGGGTCGGGGCCGCTGCGGCCTCACCCGAGGACGACGCGTCCCTCGGTGTCGGTGCCGTCGCCGAGGGTCGTCCACGCCTCGGCGCCGTCGAGCCCGTCGGACGCGCGCCAACGCTGGTCGCCGTAGGTCACCGTGGTGATTCCGTACTCCTGCGCGTGGGCGACCGCCCAGAGCGTCATCGCCCATCCCAGGTCACCCGTGCTCGGGTCCTCCGCCACGGGAAGTTCCGCCGGGTCGGTGCCGAACACGCGGGCCATCTCCGCCTTCGCGCCCGTGACGTCGGCCTCCGAGGCCAGCGAGGCCTCCATGGTGTCGGCGTCGTACCAACAGGTCATCGCCGGCCCCAGGGCGCCGGTGAACGCCTCGGCCATGTCCGCCGACAGCGTCTCGTGCTGGTCGTAGGCGTAGCCGTCGGCGCTGCGCTGCACGGCCTGGGCCGCCTCGAACACGGGCAGCTCCTCCCAGCCGCCGATGTCGGCCAACGCGTCGTAGAACGCGCCGCTGGCGTACACCGGGTCGAGGATCTGCTCCGGGTCGCCCCACTCCTGCGACGGCCGCTGCTGGAACAGGCCCACCGAGTCGCGGTCGCCGAACTCCAGGTTGTAGAAGGTGGACTCCTGCCACACCGTCGCGTACGCCACAGTGACGGCCTCGTCGGGCAGGTCGCGGCTGAACGCCACCCCGCCGACCGTGGCGGCGTTCACCGCCTGCTCGGGTTCCAGGTCGTACTCGCCCTCGGCCAGGTCCAGGCGGCAGGCGGGTTCCGGTGCCTCCTCCACGGGGTCCAGCGGCTCGACCGTGGTCAGCACGTAGTAGCCCCCGGCGACGAGGGCGCCACACACGAGGAACAGGGCCAGGAGGATCTTGACGAACGCGGAGATTTTCCGACGCTTACTGGGCACGGGCGAACCATCGGGTCGGTGACGGGTGGAGCGCGTCGCACGTGACGGGGGGCCGTTCGTGCGGCGCGTGGGGCGCGTCGCGCGCCTCGGCCGAAGTGTAGTCGTCGGTACGGGCCCGCACGCAGCGTCACGCAGGGAACGGGTCGGGGCCTCAGCGGTGTACCCCCGCGCAACCGCTAACGTGGGTACACATGACCAGCTCGTACACAAGCCCGCTGCCGGACCGGATCGACGAACTCTGGGAGCGGCGCTCCGAACTCACCCCCGGCCACACCGACGCGCGCGAGACCATCATCGGCGCGATCGACCAGATCGACGAGGGCAAGGCGCGCGTCGCCTTCGTCGACCCCAGCACCGACGAGGTCGTGGTCGACGAGCGCGCCAAGCGCTCCATCCTGCTCGGCTTCAAGGTCCTGGACATGAAGGAGTCGCACGTCGGCGACTTCTACCACCACGACCGCATGCCGCTGAAGACCCGTTTCGACGGCGTCCGCGTCGTCGCGGGCGCGATCGCCCGCTGGGGCTCCTACCTGGCCCCGGGCGTCGTGCTCATGCCGTCCTTCACCAACATCGGCGCCCACGTCGGCTCCGGCACCATGGTGGACACGTGGGCGACCGTGGGCTCCTGCGCCCAGGTCGGCGAGAACGTCCACCTGTCCGGCGGCGTCGGCGTCGGCGGTGTCCTGGAGCCGCCGCAGGCCTCCCCGGTCATCATCGAGGACGACGCCTTCCTCGGCTCCCGCAGCATGGTCGTCGAGGGCGCGCGGGTGCGTACCGGCGCCAAGCTCGGCGCGGGCACCATCCTCACCTCCTCCACGCGCGTCTTCGACGCCGAGACCGGTGAGGAGCTGCCGCGCGGCGAGGCCCCGGCCTGGTCGGTCTGCGTGACCGCCAACCGCGTCAAGAGCTTCCCCGGCGGCGACTTCGGCATGCCCGTCCTGCTGGTGCTCAAGCGACTGGAGAAGGGCCAGGAGCACGACAAGCTCGCCCTGAACGACCTGCTCCGCGAGCACGGCGTCAACGCCTGACGCGGGCGCAGCCCCGTGGAGCGCCCTTCCGGCAGGTTCGGAGGGCGCTCCGCGCTTTCGGGCGTGCGCCGCGGAACACGCCCTAGGCTTGACGGCGCGTACGCGTCCGGGAACGCGGTGCGGCGCGAGCGACGGACGACGAACCGAACGGGGCGAGACGATGCTGGACCTGACCTCCGACGCGGCGGACCTGACCGCCGCCCTCGTGGACATCCGCTCCGAGAGCGGCGACGAGCGGACCCTGGCGGACGCGGTCGAGCGGGCCCTGTCCGCCCTGCCGCACCTCAAGGTCGCCCGCGACGGTGACGCGATCGTCGCCCGCACCGACCTGGGCCGCCCGCGCAGGGTCGTGATCGCCGGTCACATCGACACCGTTCCCATCGTCGACAACGTCCCCTCGCACGTGGACGGCGGCCGCCTGTACGGCTGCGGCACCTCCGACATGAAGGCCGGGGTCGCGGTCCAGCTCAAGCTCGCCGCTCTGGTCACCGAGCCGGTGCACGACGTCACGTACGTGTTCTACGACAACGAGGAGGTCGACGCCTCCCGCAACGGCCTCCGGCGTCTGGCGCTGCACCACCCCCAGTGGCTGGCGGGCGACTTCGCCATCCTCATGGAGCCGACGGACGGCGTCATCGAGGGCGGCTGCCAGGGCACGATGCGCGTGCGGGTCGTGACCCGGGGCAGGCGCGCGCACAGCGCCCGCTCCTGGATGGGCGAGAACGCGATCCACGGGGCCGGGGCGGTCCTCGACGTCCTGCGCGCCTACACCCCGCGTGAGCCGGAGGTCGAGGGCCTGCGCTTCCACGAGGGCCTCAACGCGGTGGCCGTCGAGGGCGGTGTCGCGGGCAACGTCATCCCCGACGAGTGCGCGGTCACGGTCAACTACCGCTTCGCTCCCGACCTGTCGGTCGCGGACGCCGAGGCGCACCTGCGCGAGGTGTTCGACGGCTTCGAGGTCACGGTGACCGACGCCGCCGCCCCGGCGCGTCCCGGGCTCGACGACCCGTCCGCGGCCGCCTTCGTCACCGCGGTGGGGGAGGGGCGGGCGCGCGCCAAGCTCGGGTGGACCGACGTGTCGCGCTTCTCCGAACTGGGCGTCCCCGCCGTGAACTACGGCCCCGGCGACCCGCTGCTGGCCCACACCAGGGACGAGTACGCCGAGATCGCGAAAATCCGCGAGGCCGAGGAGCGGATGGTGGCCTGGCTCGGCGGATCGCGCTGACGGAGGGTCACCGGGGGCGGGCGGTGGCCACCGCCCGCCCCCGGTGACCAGGGTTTTCCGGGTGGCCGGATGGTGAATCGGCCGTTTTCGGCCACCCCGGGTACACGCGCGGTTCAGGCGCGGTCCGCCCCCGCTCGGATAGCTTTACGAGCATGACGGAAGAGGAACACATTCGGCACGCGGGTCCGCTGACGTACCGGGGGCGGGCCATTCCCCAGACCACCACCGACCAGCGCCTGCTGGACCAGCGGGGGCCGACGGACTGGGTCCACACCGACCCCTGGCGGGTGCTGCGCATCCAGTCGGAGTTCGTCGAGGGGTTCGGTCTGCTGTCCGAGCTGCCGTCGGCGGTGAGCGTGTTCGGGTCGGCCCGGGTGAAGGCGGACAGCGACCACTACGCGCTGGGTGTGCAGGTCGGCGCAAGGCTGGCGGAGGCCGGGTACGCCACGATCACCGGTGGCGGTCCGGGGATGATGGAGGCCGCCAACAAGGGCGCCCAGGAGGCGGGCGGCATGTCCGTCGGGCTGGGGATCGAGCTGCCGTTCGAGCAGTCCCTCAACCCGTACATCGACGTGGGGATGACCTTCCGGTACTTCTTCGTCCGCAAGACGATGTTCGTGAAGTACGCGCAGGCCTTCGTGGTGCTCCCCGGCGGTTTCGGAACGCTGGACGAGCTGTTCGAGGCGGTCACCCTCGTCCAGACCAACAAGGTGACGCGGTTCCCCGTGGTCCTGGTCGGTTCGCAGTTCTGGGGCGGCCTGCACGAGTGGGTCGAGTCCCGGCTGCTGGAGAACGGCCTGATCAGCCCGGCGGACACGGAGCTGTTCCAGTTGACCGACGACCCCGACGAGATCGTCGACATCATCCGCAAGGCGCACCTGGACATCGCCCAGCGCAACGGTGAGATCCCGCCGGGTGTCGGCTGAGCGGACCCTGTCCACGGGTGGTGGCGGGCGACGGTGGGGTGCTGCGCCGTCGGGCGTCGGTTGAGGGTGGGCCCGTGCTTCTCCGCGCAGCGGCTGCCCACGGGTGGTGGCGGGCGACGGGTGGGCGTGGGAGCATCTAACCGTGCCTGTCTTCATCATGATCCTGGTCGGTGCCGCGGCCCTGGCCGTGCTCGTCGGAGTCGTCTACGTCGTGCTCGGCAAGGGTGGGCAGCTCGCCCGTTTCGAGGCCGACTACCCCCCGTTGGACCTGCCCGCGGACCGTCCGGTCGGGTCGGCCGACCTCGGTCGGCTCCTGCTGCCCCTGTCGATGTGGGGCTACCACGTCCGGGCCGTCGACGAACTCCTCGCCCGTCTCACCGCCACACTGCGCGAGCGTGAGGCGCGGATCGAGGAACTGGAGTGGCGGCTCTCCCGGCTCGACGCCCCGTACGTCCCCGAGGGGCACGGGCCCGACGGCGCCCGGCGCCTGCCCGGTGACGCCTACGCTCCGGAGAGGGCAGACGGGCCGGCCGCGCCGGGGAGTGCGGTCGAGGGAACGGCCCACACGTCGGCGGAGAGCGCCTCCACCGCCTCCGGCCAGGGCTGACACCGCTCGCCCGCGGTCCGGCGGCGCCCCCGCGCCACCACGTCCGGAGCGCCGTGTATGTCGTGTGTCACAGCACACGTCCCGTCGTCGGCCGCCGCGTCGGTTTCCTGTGCCCTATTCTCGTTCGCTGTACACACGTACCCCCCGTTCCACCGGAGCGGGAGGAGCTTCGGTCAGGATGGCGAGGATGGACACAGCAGCCGATCTCGATCCGGGGTCCGAGGGCGGGAGCAACGGTTCTCCCAGCCCCGTCCGCCAGATGTCCCTGTGGCAACCCCCCCGATCGACCCGCAGCACCCTCAGGCGCCGCCGCCGGGTCACCGTCGTGTCCGGCGTGGTGCTGGCGGCCCTCGTGCTCGCCGGTGGCATCGCCGCCGCGTTGACCCTCGTGGGGGACGACGAACCCGAGGTCGCGGGGGAGACCGCGCACCTGGAGCGGTTCGTCGGGTCCTGGGCGGGCGAGATGACCCAGGTCGACACCGAGGGCCAGCACGTCGCCGACTGGCACGCCGAGGTCCGCATCGATGAGGGCGCCGAGCGCGGAGGTACCGCCTGGACGACCTTCGCCTGCTCGGGGACGCTCCAGCTGTCCGCGCGCGACGAGGACCGAGTCGTGTACGCCTACACCGAGGTCGCCGACCCCGAGGAGCGCTGCGTCGACGAGGCGGAGCTGACCCTGTGGCCGAACGGTGACGAACGGGGCCTGATGGCCGAGTGGTCGTCCGTCACGGACGAGGGGACCCGGATGACCTCCACCGGAGCCATGGACTGACCCGTTCCGGAGGAAATCCCCGGTCAGCGGCGTGATCCCGGAATGGCCGGATGCCCTGTTTCGACCGGCCGCGCCGGGGCAGGAGACCGGTCGGCCCCTCACGCTCTCATCGGAATTCGGTCAGTACCGATATAACCTTTACTGACCAACGATTTCTCGCAGGTGGACGCCCGCGCGCACGCGCGGCCGTCGCCTGGCGCACACACGGGGGCCAACCTCCGAGATAATGGTCGAAGAGTGGTTCACGTCCCTGACCTCACGCGGGCGCGAGTCACACGGACCCGGCCCACGGTTCCGGAACCGAACCGCCCGTCGGATCGGCGCCGGTGCCGTGGGTCGGCCCCGGCCACCTGCGAGGAACATCTAGAAAGGGGAATGGCATGGCGGCGATGAAGCCGAGGACCAGCGACGGGCCGATGGAGGTCACCAAGGAGGGTCGCGGCATCATCATGCGAGTCCCCCTGGAGGGCGGCGGACGCCTGGTCGTCGAACTGACACCGGACGAGGCGGTCGAGCTCCGGGACGCGCTCAAGGGAGTCGTCGGTTAGCCACGACGTTCCGTGCCCGTGACCCCCACCCCCGGGCCGGACGCCCCTGACGACCCCCGAGGTTGTACACCTCCCAACTGAGTGAACGATTGTGAGCGGCCCGTGCCCTTCGCCACGCAGATCCAGTCCCGACCGGGAAGCCTCGCCGAATCCACCGCGGACCTGCTGGTCCTGCCCGTGTTCGCGGACGACGGTCCCACGACGGCCGAAGGGGTGGCCGAGAGCGGGCTGGGCGGGAACCTTCCCGCTCCGCTCACCGACCTGTTCACGCACTACTCGCTCACCGGGAAGCCCGGCGAGCTCGTCCAGTTCCCGGTGTCCCGGGACGAGGGCCTGGCGCGGCTGGCGCTTCTGGGGGTGGGGTCGGGATCGCCCGACGACCTCCGGAAGGCCGGAGCGGCCCTGTCCCGGGCGTCCAGGGGCCGGAGCCGCGTGGCCCTGGCCTGGCCGGGCGCGGACACCGAGGCGGCGACCGCCTTCGCCGAGGGCGCTCTGCTCGCCTCGTACACGTTCAGCATGAAGACGGGTGAGACGCCCGAGGACAGGCGCCCGGCCGAGGCCATCGACGTGGTCGGCGACGGCGCCGGGGAACTCGCGGACGCCCTGCGCCGCGGTGCCGACCTCGCCGGGGCCACCGCCCTGGCCCGCGACCTCATCAACACCCCCTCCCTGGCCAAGGACCCGGAGTGGATGGCCGCCCGGGCCCGCGAGGTCGCCGCGCAGAAGGGCCTCCAGGTGCGGGTCTGGGACGAGGAGGCCCTCACCGACGGGGGCTTCGGCGCCATCCTGGGCGTCGGCCAGGGCTCCTCCCGGCCGCCGCGCCTGGTCCAGCTCTCCTACACACCGGAGAACCCGACCGAGCACGTGGTGCTGGTCGGCAAGGGCATCACCTTCGACACCGGCGGTCTGTCGCTGAAGCCCAACGACAACATGATGCTCATGAAGACCGACATGAGCGGTTCGGCGATCGTGCTCGCCGTGCTGTCGGCACTGGCCTCGGTCGGCGCGTCGGTCCGGGTCACCGGCCTGCTGCCCCTGGCGGAGAACTCCTTCTCCGGAAGCGCCACCCGGGTCGGCGACGTGCTGACCACCTACTCGGGCAGGACCGTGGAGGTCCTCAACACCGACGCCGAGGGCCGTCTGGTCCTGGCCGACGCCATCGGATACGCGGTCTCCGAGCTCGACCCCGACCTCCTGGTGGACGTGGCGACGCTGACCGGCGCGGCCAAGGTCGCGCTCGGCACCGGCACGGGCGCCCTCTACAGCGACGACGACACCGTCGCCGCCGAGCTGGAGCGCGCGGGCCGGGACTCGGGTGAGCCGCTGTGGCGCATGCCGCTCACCGACGCCTACACCGAGACCACGGAGTCCCGGGTGGCCGACCTCGCCAACATCGGCACCCGGGGCAGGGACTTCGGCCCGGCGGGCGCGACCGAGGCGGCCCTGTTCCTCCGGGAGTTCACCGGCGACGTGCCCTGGGCCCATCTGGACATCGCCGGTCCCGGCCGCTCGATGCAGGAGAACGGCATCCTCAGCAAGGGCGGAACCGCGTTCTCCACGCGCACCCTCCTGCGCTGGCTCGCCTCCCGCTAGCGCCTGTGCGCCGCGCCCGGCTCCCGGGGGCGGACGGGTGAGGCGGGGGGCGGCCGGTCACCGGATCCTCGGCCGGGGTGCCGTCCACACCGGACGCCTCGTGCGGCACCTTTGGCACGCACACCCCGGCCGGAGGCCCGGCAGCCGCCACGCGGCCCTCGCGCACCGCGACCACCGTGTCCGCCCGGCAGGCGGACAGGTCCGGCGTGTGCAGGGCCGCGGCCACGGTCGTCCCCGTCCCCGCCGCCAGATCCAGGACCGGGCCGCGGACGGCCGACGGTCGGGCTCAGGGCCGGATGGCGGCCAGCAACCCCTCGCCCACCGGCATCAGCAGCGGCACCAGACCCTCGTCCTCCCGTACGCGCTGGACCAGTTCGCGGATGACGGTCTCGGCGGGGTCGGGCACGCGCAGCGGTCCGTCCGGTTCGGCGGACACGGTCAGGGATCCGTTGAACACCACCACGCCGCCCGGGCGCAGCAGCCGCCGTGCCTCGTCCAGGTAGCGGAGGTAGCCCTCCCGGTCGGCGTCCACGAAGACGAGGTCGTACCCGCCGTCGGTGAGCCGCGGCAGCACCTCCATGGCCTGCCCCCGGATGAGCCGGGCCCGCCCGGTGCCGAACCCCTCCGCGGAGAACACCGTGCGGGCGTGGGTCTGGTACCCGGCGTCGGTGTCCACGGTCGTGAGGATCGCGTCCGGTGCCATGCCCCGCAGGAGCCACACTCCGGACACACCGCACCCGGTGCCGACCTCGACGGCCGACCGGGCACCGATGGCGGCGGCCAGGAAGCGCAGCGCCGCCCCCGTCATCGGATCCACCGGTGGGGCCGACGACCGCTCCGCCACCGTGTAGGCGTCGGCCAGGGGCCCGTCTCCCACGGCGTCCCCGGCGAACCGGTTCTGCTCGGTGCGGACCCAGGTGATCCGGGCCGCGCTCTGATCCGTGCTCGTGATGACGGCCTCCCGCTGCGGTGGTCACGTTGTGGTCGGGTTTCCTGAACAGCGATGTGTCACACACCGTGGTGTGTTGTTCGCGATCGGGTCACGTCCCTGGCGCAAGATTAGCCTGATCCGGCGTGAACTCCGAGCGTGGCGGTGGGAACTTAACGGGCGTCTCCCGGCGTTGAATCGGGAGGAACGCACGTTGACCGCCACGAACCACCTCCCCCGACCGGGCCTCGTGCGTCGCGTCGAAGGGACGAAGGGAGCAGCGGTGCCAGAGACCGGCCCAGCCGTGGAATTCGAGGCATGGGAACCCCCGAGCTGGGAAGAGGTCGTCCGGGTCCACTCACCCCGGGTGTACCGGCTCGCCTACCGGCTCACCGGTAACAAGCACGACGCGGAGGACCTCACCCAGGAGGTCTTCATCCGGGTGTTCCGCTCCCTGGCCAACTACACCCCCGGCACCTTCGAGGGTTGGCTGCACCGCATCACCACGAACCTCTTCCTCGACATGGCGCGCCGCAAGGCGCGCATCCGCTTCGAGGGCCTGGCCGACAACGCCGACGAGCGTCTGGAGGGGCGGGAGCCCTCGCCCGCCCAGCGCTACGACGACCGGCACTTCGACGCCGACGTCCAGGGCGCCCTGGACGCCCTGCCCGCCGAGTTCCGCGCCCCCGTCGTCCTGTGTGACATCGAGGGCCTCTCCTACGAGGAGATCGCCGCGACGCTCGACGTCAAGCTCGGAACCGTCCGCAGCCGCATCCACCGGGGCCGCGCCCAGCTGCGCCGCGCCCTGGAACACCGGCGGGCCCTGGCCGCCGAGACGGAGGCGCGGGGCGCACACGTGACCAACGGGGAGGCGGAGTGAGCATGGACCATCTCGGAGAGCGCCTCTCCGCGCTCGTCGACGGCGAGCTCGGCCAGAGCGAGCACGAGCGCGCCCTGATCCACCTCGCCAAGTGCGAGTCGTGCCGGTTCGAGGCCGACATGATGCGCAGGCTCAAGCGGCGCCTGACCGGCCTCGGCGAACCCGAGCCGGACCACGACTTCCTGGGCCGTCTGACCAGCCTGTCCCGGGACACGGGAGTCTCCCCGGGCGGTCGGGGCCGTCCGGGCCCGCCGCCCGGCGGAGCCGGATTCGGTCAGAGCCCTCCCCTGGGGGCCTCACGTCCGATCGGCGGCCGTCGCCTGGGCGACCACCCCCTCGGTGGGCCGTTCGCCGCGGAGTCGGTCGACCCCGGCCCCGTGGCGGCCGACCCCGGGCCGGTGGCCGCCCCACCCTCCGGGACGCGGACGGCCGACGAGCCGGAGGCGGAGACCGGGGCCGCGCGTCGTCGCGGGGCCGAGCGTCTCGCCCACCTGTTCGCGCCCATCCCGGGCGGCCGTTACACCTTCGCCGGGGTCGCGGTGGCGACGGCCCTGCTCGGTTCGGCCTTCGTCGCCGGAGGGGACGACGACCAGACCCCGGTCATCGAACCCCGGCTCGCCGACTACGCGGTCGAACACGCGGTGACCAGCCGGAACATCCCGGTGGTCGGTCCCTCGGCCACGGAGCCGCAGGTGGAGGCGCCCGAGTCCGTGGGGACTCTGGGCGGCCAGTCCCAGACCATCGGGGAGCCGGACCCGGCCGACCGGACCAACACCACCCGGTGAGCGCGGAGGAGCCCTCCTCCCGTCCGTCCTCCGCTCCGGCGGCCCTGCTGGCCCTGGTGGTGCTGTGCGCCCTGTGCCTGACCGCCGCCGCGCACCCCGCGTCCTCCGGGGTGCCCGCCGAGGGAGCCGACGACGGGATGCCGGTGCTGCGGCGCGCCGCGGAGACCGAGGACGAACTCGCCTACACCGCGGTGCGCACGGTGTCCGGGGCCGCTCCCGGGATCCATGCCAACGGTGAGGACGACGAGAACACGGCGTGGGAGATCCGTCTGCGCGTGGTGAGCCGTCCGGGGGAGGGGATCGCGCTCGCGCCCCTCCACGACCGCGAGGGCGCCTTCGTGGTGTCCGACTCCTCGGCGCTGGAGTCACTCGACGACCGGTTGCTCCGGATGCTGGAGGACACCTACCGCGTCACCGACGAGGGGCCCGCCGAACTGGACGGGCGTCCGGTCAGGCTGGTCGAGGCCGACCGCTCGGACGGCTCCGTCGCGGGCCGGTTCTGGGTGGACGACGAGACAGGGGTCCTCCTCGGCCGCACCGTCCACACGGAGTCCGGCGAGGTCGCCCTCAGCTCGCGGCTGACCGGTGTACGTGTCGGCGAGGGCGACTGGCCGGAGGGTGCCGTCGGGGGAGAGCCCTGGGGCGACGCCCTGACCGTCCCCGAACGCGACGGGCTCCGAGAACGCGGATGGTGTCTTCCCGAATACCTCACGTGGAACCTGCGGCTGGTGGACGCCAGGTCGACCTACCTGGGGGAGCAGCGTGTCGTACACGCCATCTATTCGGATGGTCTGTCCCAGGTGTCCGTCTTCACTCAGCGTGGGAAGCTGGGAACGGAACATCCCTCCACACTTCGTGACGGATACGCCGGAACCGGGGCGGGGGGAAGTGACGTCACAACACAACATGACACGATCTTCGGCGGTGACGTCGGTCAGTACCAGAGCGTGTGGCAGTCCGACGGGTTCGTCTTCACGGTCCTCGCGGACGCACCCGCGGGGCTGGCCTCCTCCGCGGTGACCGCGCTGCCGGGGCCCGAGGGCTCCGGGTTCTGGGCCAGAGTGCAGCGTGGTCTGTCCAGGTGGGGGGTTCCCTGACGCCCATCCGGACGCGCCGCGCGCCGACCCCGACCAACAGACGTACGGAGCAGGTCTTGAGCGAGGACTACGGCGGCTCTGCGCGGGGGGCGGAGCCGGACGCGGCCGCCCCGTCGAGCCGTGGCACAACCCCCGAGCCGGGCGGGCGCGGTGTCGTGTCCGTCCCGGGCCAGGAACCTGCGGAACTCCCCCGGTGGCCGGTTCCGGCCACTCCGTCCCCGCCCCCCGGTGGGTCACCGGCCCCCTCCCACACCGACCCCACGCACCAGGGGAAGGGCGCTCTCGTCGGCGCCTTCCCGCCGACGGGCGCCTCCACCACGGCCGTCGGCTCCCGACAGGCGGCCGGTTCCCCCGGCCGCGGCAACGCCTTCCCCCAGCACTCGCCCCCCGGCAGCGGAGATCCCATGAACCCCACCCCGACCCCCGGCCCGGGCGACCAGTCCGGGACCACGCCGAACCCGTCCCCCCCACCGAACCAGCACGACCCGGGTGCGGCGCACCCGTACGGTCAGCCCCCACCGGTCCGGACGGCCCAGGTGGGCCAGCACCAGGTGGCACAGGCCCAGCAGCAGGCGCCGCAGGTCCCGGCGGGGGCGCACGGTCCCCAGGGAGGGCAGGCACAGCCGAACCAGCCGCCGCAGTTCACCCCCGCCTCCCAGCAGAACCAGCAGCCCCAGGCGCAGCAGTTCCACACCCAGCCGGTCCCGGCCCCGCAGGGCCCGGCTGGCGTCCGGGTGCCACCGCAGGCGGGGCCCGGACGGAGCAGGCGCGGCGTGCCCGTGTGGATGGCGCTGACCGGGATGCTCGTCGTCGCCCTCATCGCCGGCGGCGCGGGCGGGGTCGCGGGCGCACTGGTCAACCCGGGGGCCGGGCAGGAGGCCGCGCCCGAGGACCAGGGGCCGGTCATGAACGAGCCGCCGCCCGAGGCGCCCCAGCGCGACCCCGACACCATCGCGGGCGTCGCCCAGCGCGTGAGCCCCAGCGTCGTGTACATCGGCAGCGCCGACCCCAGTGTGCCCGGAGGCGGATCGGGCTTCGTCATCGAGGGGAACTACGTGGTCACCAACGACCACGTGTCCTCGGTGCTGGAGGAGGACGGCATCGAGATCGAGTACAGCGACGGCAGCCTGTCCGAGGCGAGCATCGTCGGCGCCGACCCCAGCTCCGACCTCGCGGTGCTGTCCCTGGCGGATCCGATCGACGTCGAGCCGCTGGAGTTCGGTGACTCGGAGGAGGTCATCGTGGGCGACGAGGTCATCGCGATCGGCGCGCCCCTGGGCCTGGCGGGCACCGTCACCCAGGGCATCATCAGCGCCACGGACCGGCCGGTGAGCCCCGAGGGGGAGAACGCCAGCCGGTTCTACGCGCTCCAGACCGACGCCGCGATCAACCCCGGCAACTCCGGGGGGCCGCTGGTCGACCTGGAGGGGCGGGTGATCGGGGTCAACTCGATGATCGTCACCATGGGCGGCTCCATGGGCGAGGGCTCCGGCAACATCGGCCTCGGTTTCGCGATCCCGTCCTCCGAGGCGCAGAGCGTGGTCGAGCGGCTCATCGGGAACGGGTCCGCCGCCTACGCCGACATCGGGGTGGAGCTCGACCTCCAGAGCCCCCGGGCGGGGGCGGTCATCGCGGACGGCTCCGACGCCGTGGAACGCGGCGGTCCGGCCGACGAGGCGGGCCTGGCCGCGGGCGACGTGATCACGTCCTTCGACGGCCGCAGGGTCAACTCCGGTCAGGAGCTGCTCGCGATGCTGCGGGACCGCTCGCCGGGTGACGAGATCGAGGTCGGGTACGTGCGCGACGGCGCGGAGGAGACGACCACCGTCGTGCTCGGCTCCTCCAACGACTGACGGACGCCCGCGGGAGGGCGGAGACGGCGCAGGCCCCGGAACGCGGTTCCGGGGCCTGCGCCGCGTCGTCCACTCCCACGGAGCGTCGCCGTCGCTATCGGCCGGTCCGGCCGCTCACCGTCCGAACACGGGCCAGGGCGACGCGGCGGCCCACAACAAGCACAGGTCAGCGACCGGCGGGCGAGATACCCAGCTGCATGCCGGCCAGTCCGCGCGGCTTGCCCACCAGGTTCTCGGCGATCGACGAGATCACCGTGCTGGCCTCGGCGTCGGGGTCGGTCAGCACGAGGGGCTTGCCCTCGTCGCCGCCCTCGCGCAGGCGGGTGTCCAGCGGAACCTGGCCCAGGAGCGGGATGTCGGTACCGAGGGTCTTGGTCAGCGCGTCGGCCACGGTCCGGCCGCCGCCCTCGCCGAACAGGTGCAGCGGTTCGCCGCCCTCCGGCGGAACGAAGTACGACATGTTCTCGATGACACCGGCGATGCGCTGGTGCGTCTGGGCGGTGATGGCGCCCGCGCGCTCGGCGACCTCGGCGGCGGCCTGCTGCGGGGTGGTCACCACGAGGAGCTCGGCCGACGGCAGGAGCTGCGCGACGGAGATGGCGATGTCACCGGTGCCGGGGGGCAGGTCCATCAGCAGGACGTCGAGGTCGCCCCAGAAGACGTCGGAGAGGAACTGCTGGAGTGCGCGGTGCAGCATGGGGCCGCGCCACACGACCGGCTGGTTGCCCTGGGTGAACATGCCGACCGAGATGACCTTGATGTCGTGCGCGGTCGGCGGCAGGATCATGTCCTCGACCTTGGTCGGGAAGTCCGACGCGCCGAGCATGCGCGGCACCGAGTGGCCGTAGATGTCGGCGTCGACCACGCCGACCTTGTGGCCCTGGGCGGCCATCGCGGCGGCCAGGTTGACGGTCACGGAGGACTTGCCGACCCCGCCCTTGCCCGAGGCGACGGCGAAGACCCTGGTCAGGGAGTTCGGCTTGGCGAAGGGGATCTCCTTCTCCGCCTGGCCGCCGCGGAGCTTGGTCTGGAGCTCCTTGCGCTGCTCATCGCTCATCACGTCGAGTTCGACCGCGACGGAGGTGACCCCGGCGACCTTGGTCACCGCTTCGGTCACGTCCTTCTCGATGCGGCCCTTCATGGGGCAGCCGGCCACCGTGAGATAGATGCCGACACGCACGGCACCGTCGTCGGCGATGTCGACGCTCTTGACCATGCCGAGGTCGGTGATGGGGCGGTGGATCTCCGGGTCTTGCACCGTGGCCAGGGCCTTGTGCACCTGCTCGGTGGATGGTGTGGAGGACATGTACCCAATCGTAGGTCAGCGGAACGGGGTCTTGGCCTGTGGTGTCGCTCCCACGTGCCATCCGTTCCAACGGGGGGCGGGTGCGGGGCTATTCCGGGACGGTAGGGGCCGGGGGAGCGGACGGGGCGGCCGAACAGGGGACCGGAAGGGACGATCCCTACCGTGACCAGGCGTTAACGGCGTGCCCTTAACGCTGGCAATACAAGCCCGGATAGTAGTCTCTGCGCACCATGGGAAATGCGCCACCACCGCCTGGTTCGTCCTGGCCCGCCGCCCCGGAGGGGCCGGAGGGGCGGTCCGATGGTGCGTGGGCTCAGGAGCAGACCTGGGCGGGACCGCCCGGGGGAGGCCGGCTGACGCCCCCGGGAGGGCATCCGGCGGTCAACCCGGATCCCGGCGTGTGGGCCTGGCCGCCGCCGCGCCCGGTGCGGACCAGCGGGTTCACCCCCGCCGACGCGCCGGAGGGTGAGCCCTATCACAGGCTCGCGCGCGGCTCGCGGTACCGCTGGTGGGTGCCGCCCCTGTCGATCCTGGTCCTGGCGTTCCTGCTGTTCTTCCTCTGGGTGGCCGTCACCCTGGCGATGACGATCGTCGCCCTCGCGGAGGGCGCCGGGCTCGGGACGGGTTCGGCCCGCGTGGGGGAGATCGCGGGCCTGGCGATCGGTCTGGTCTCGGCCGCGTTGCTCATCCCCATCGTGCTGCTCGTCGTACGGGTGGTGCAGTGGCGTCGCGTCGGCACGCTGATGTCGGTCGAGGGACGGATGAGGTGGGCGTGGCTGGGGCGCTGCGTGGCCCTGGCGCTGGTTCCCGTCGCCGTGAGCGTGCTGCTCTACCTGCTGCTGTCGGACGACTTCCGGACGGGGACGATGTCCGGCGGCGTGTCCGGCGGGGCCGAGGTGGCGGCGGTGTCGGTGTCCGTCCTCGTCATCCTGCTGCTGGTGCCCTTCCAGTCGGTGGCCGAGGAGGTCACCCTGCGGGGCCTGGTCATGCAGTTGGTCGGTTCACTCGGCTCGCCCGCCCGCGCCCCGGGCGGTGACCGTGCGATCGCCCGGGTGCTGAGATCGCCGGCCCCGGCGATCCTCGCCAGCGGGACCCTGTTCGCCGCGCTGTACGCCTCCGCCTACCCCGGCGACGTGTGGACCACGGCGACACTCACGGTGATGGGGACCAGCACGGCGTGGCTGACCTGGCGTACCGGAGGGCTGGAGGCGGCGGTCGGACTGCACCTGGTCAACGGTCTCGTCCAGCTCGTCCTGTGCGTGCTGGAGGGACGGACGGCGGCGATCGGCACGGGGATCGTGATCGGCGCCGGGCCGCCGGGGATGGGCGGCCCGTTCGGGTTGGCCCTCGCCGCGGGCCTGATGGCCAGCTACGCCCTGACCGTCATGTGGCTCGCCCGGCGTTCCGGTCTGCGCCGGACGAGCGCGGTCACGGCGGCCTGAGCGGGCCCCCGCGGCGGTGCGCGGCGCCGGGCTCAGTTCCGGTCCGGGCTCCAGGAGGGGTCCCGTCCGGTCAGTCCGAGCAACCGGTCGAACGCAGACGCGTCGTCCGGCACGGCCACCGGCGGTCCGAACAGGCCCGGGCTGCCCCCGGGGTTGTCGGCCGCCGTCCGCCGCACCCAGTCCAGGGCGGTCCGGACCGCGTCCGCCAGCGCGGGGTCGGCACCGGGGAAGGCCTGGCCGGTCGCGACGGCCAGGTCCCAGCCGTGGACGAGGACCTCGTCGATCGCGACGGCACCGGCGACCTCGGCCGGCAGGTCGAGGCCGCCCACCCGTGTCATGCCGGCCCACGCCGCCTCCGGGAGCCACGCGTGCGCCAGTCCGTCGAGCCGGGCGGGGATCCGTTTCTGCCAGCCCGCGTCCGGACGCGACGCGTCGGGGGCCGCGGGACCCGCGCCGGTCCCGCCGAACTCCTTGGCCGCGGCGGCGGTGAAGGCCGCGCACAGGCCGTCGACGTGGTCGAGGAGCGCGCCGACGGTCATGCCGGTGCACGGGGTCGGGGACGTGAGCCGGTCGTCACGCACCCCCCGCACGATGTCGGCGGCCGCGGTGGTCACGGGGCGCGGATCGGTCGTCATGGGGTCCTCCGCCAACGGTGGGAACGCCGGGTACACGGCCTGGCACCCGGTCAGTGTCGCACCCGGTGCCGACGTTCCGGCTCCGCGCCACCGTGCGCGGCTTCGCCGCCGCGGGCGGCCGTCACAGGCGCGGGTTCGCCGCGGGGTCCGTGTCCGGCGGACTCCCGGCCCGGCCCGGTGCCGCCTCGTCGGCGCCCTCCCACGCGGCCGGCTCCTGGGGCGGGAACACCCACGTCCGGTAGGACCAGAACCGGAAGAGCGTCC
Source organism: Nocardiopsis sp. KDC1DS13DA1 (assembly GCF_055632325.1). Lineage (NCBI taxonomy): Bacteria > Bacillati > Actinomycetota > Actinomycetes > Streptosporangiales > Nocardiopsidaceae > Nocardiopsis > Nocardiopsis sp. KDC1DS13DA1. The sequence continues at coordinate 70,294 of NZ_JBVMUY010000002.1, read as the reverse complement.
CCAGACCGACGCCGACGACGTTGCCCGCGATGTTGTGCGCCACCTGGCTCTCCAGCGCCAGCATGTACACCGCGACGGCCTGGCAGCCCAGCTGGAGGCCCATCCCGACACCGTTCATCACCAGGAACAGCACCGTCTCACGTGCGTACCCGGTGCGCGCCCGGTGCCGGTAGGTCCAGAACCGGTTGCCCACGAACGCGACCGCGATCGCGCACGCGGTGCCGACCACCTGGCCGGGGAGGGGGTCCGTGCCGAGCCCCCACAGGAGGTTGGTCACACCGAGCTGGATCACGTAGGCGACGGCCCCCACGGAGCCGAACCGTCCCACCTCGCCGGTGAGCCCGGCGATGCGGGGGTGCCGTCTGCGGAACTCACGCACGGACTGGATCTCCCGTCGGGTTGGGGGTCTGCTCGTCACGTCCCGGCGGGTCGCCCACCTGGGGCGGGGTGGGCCCTCGGGGGCACGGAGCGGGCACGCCCTAGACTCTAGCCGGGGACTGGAGCAGGACCCCGGCCGCGGGTTCCGAGCCGAAACGGCCAGGTTCCGCACCACGCGGAGCCGTCCCGTCACCGCGGTGGACGAGCATGAGTTGAGGAACTGTGAGCGAGCGTAACCGCACTGTCCCCCGTGTAGGAATGGTGGGAGGCGGACAACTCTCCCGGATGACCCACCAGGCGGGCATCGGACTGGGGGTGGACTTCTCGGTCCTGGCCGCCAGTCCGACCGACAGCGCCGCCCTGGTCTGCGGTGACGTCACCCTGGGGGACGACCGGGGGTTGGACGACGTCCTGGCCTTCGCCAAGGCCTGCGACGTGGTGACCTTCGACCACGAGCACGTGCCCGAACCCGTCCTGCGCGCTGTGGAGGAGGCGGGCGGACTGCTGCGCCCGGGCCGTGACGCCCTCCGCTTCGCACAGGACAAGCTGCGTATGCGCACCCGGATGGCCGAACTCGGCGCCCCCTCCCCGCGGTGGCGTCCGGTCACCACCGTCGACCACGTGGCCTCCTTCGCCGAGGAGGCGGGCTGGCCGGTCGTGCTCAAGGCGGCGCGCGGCGGCTACGACGGCAAGGGCGTGTGGATCGCCGACGGTCCCGGCCAGGCGGCGGAGGTCGTCGAGCGCGCCGTGGCCGAGGAGGTCCCCCTGCTGGTGGAGGAGAAGGTCGCCTTCTCCCGCGAGCTGGCCGTCCAGGTGGCCCGTTCCCCGCACGGGCAGGTCGCGGTGTACCCGGTGGTGGAGACCGTGCAGCGCGGCGGCATCTGCCACGAGGTGATCGCCCCCGCCCCCGGCCTCGGCGAGGAGAAGGCCACCCGGGCCCAGGAACTGGCGATCGAGATCGCGCACGCCCTGGACGTCACGGGTGTCCTGGCCGTGGAGCTGTTCGAGACCGCCGACGGCGTGGTCGTCAACGAGCTGGCGATGCGGCCGCACAACTCCGGCCACTGGACGATCGAGGGCGCCCGCACCTCCCAGTTCGAGCAGCACCTGCGCGCGGTGCTGAACCTGCCGCTGGGCGCCCCGCGCACCACGGCCCCCTACACCGTCATGGCCAACCTGCTGGGCGGCGCGGATCCCGAGGTCTACCGCCGCTACCTGCACGTCATGGCCAAGGACCCCGAGGTGAAGGTGCACTTCTACGGCAAGGACGTGCGTCCGGGCCGCAAGATCGGGCATGTCACCGTGACGGGCGACGACTACCGGGACCTGCTGGAGCGGGCCCGCGACGCCGCCGACTACCTGCGAGGAGACGACCAGTGACCGACAGCGCCAACGGGCGGGGCCCCGTCGTGGGGATCGTGATGGGCTCGGACTCCGACTGGCCGGTGATGCGCGAGGCCGCCGACGCCCTGCGGGAGTTCGACGTCCCCTTCGAGGCCGACGTCGTCTCCGCGCACCGGATGCCGCACGAGATGATCCGGTACGGGACGGAGGCTGCCGGTCGCGGGCTGAGGGTGATCATCGCCGGGGCGGGCGGCGCCGCCCACCTGCCGGGCATGCTCGCGTCGGTGACGACCCTGCCGGTGGTGGGCGTCCCGGTTCCGCTCAAGTACCTGGACGGCATGGACTCGCTGCTGTCGATCGTGCAGATGCCCGCGGGCGTGCCGGTGGCGACCGTCGCGGTGGGCGCCGCCCGCAACGCCGGTCTGCTGGCCGTGCGCATGCTGGCCGCCGGTGACCCGGACCTGTCCGAGCGGATGGCCCGGTTCCAGGAGGGGCTCAGGTCGCAGGCCTACGCCAAGGGCGAGCGGCTGCGCCGGGAGGTCGCCGAGGACGGCAGGCCCGCCGGGTTCGGTCTCGGACGCTGACCGGCCGTTGCGTGACGGCTGTCCGGGGCCGGTCCCGGACAGCCGGGTTCCGTCCGCGGCGCCGGTCGCGGGAGGCGGTCGGCCGTGGTGTCATGACACCATGAGCCGAGCCACCGAGGACAGCAACCGCCGGATGCTCCGGGCGCGGGACGCCATGGACCGCGCCTACGCGCAGCCCCTGGACGTCCCGGCCCTGGCCCGGATCGCCCACGTGTCGGAGGCGCACTTCTCGCGCACCTTCCGGGCCACCTTCGGGGAGTCCCCGCACCGCTACCTCCAGCGCCGCCGTGTCGAACGCGCGATGTTCCTGCTGCGCGCGACCGACCGCAGCGTGACCGACATCTGCTTCGAGGTCGGTTTCGGGAGCCTGGGGACGTTCAGCCGCACGTTCAGCGCCATCGTCGGGAGGTCGCCGAGGGAGTTCCGGCGGGAGGGGGCGGCCGCGGCCGTGCCGTCGTGCTTCGCCATGGCGTGGGCGAGGCCGTCCGGGGCGCCCGCCGAGCCGGACGGCGACTGAGCGGTTTCGGATAAGTCTTCTTCCGGCCTGCTCACTAAGGTCGTACACATGTTCAACACGATCACGCACTCACAGATGTTCGTCCTCGACCAGGACGAGGCCCTCGACTTCTACGTGGGCAAGCTCGGCATGGAGGTCAGCGCCGACGTCGACTTCGGGGTCATGCGGTGGCTGACCGTCCGCGTCCCCGGCGAGCCCGGGCGGGAGATCCTGCTGGAGAAGCCGGGCGGTCCGGGGATGTCCGAGGAGACGGCGGAGCGGGTCCGGGACCTGGTGACCAAGGGCGCGACGGGCGGCTGGTTCATCCTGACGACGGACGACTGCCGCAAGACCTACGAGACGCTGCTGGCGCGCGGCGTCGAGTTCACCGAGGAGCCCACCGAGCGTCCGTACGGCATCGACTGCGGTCTTCGCGACCCGTTCGGCAACGGCATCCGCATCACCCAGGTGACCGTCTGAGCCCGGTCCGCCGGGGCCGGAGCAGCGCCTCGCGACGGCTACCCGTCGGAGCCGGTGCGCAGGCCCCGGCGGGCTCCGTCCGCGCGGAGGGTCAGCCCGCCAGGTAGTACCGGTCGTGCGACACGCACTCCCCGGCCGGGCGCCGCTCCAGGTAGTCCCACTCCAGCAGCTCGTTCACCGGGACGAACCCGTCACCCTCCTTCTCCGGGACCTCCTCGGCGGGTACGAGCAGCTGCTCACCGCCGCCCGGCTGCTCGAAGTGCGGGGCGATCGGTCCGACCAGGGCGGTGATCCCGGTCGTGACCGCGTAGCAGTGGTAGTTGTGCTCGGGGCCCTCCGGCCAGGTGTTGAGGGAGTCCGGCGGCAGGGCGCGCGCCTGGTACGGGTCGCCCGCCGGGGCCATGAACGTCCCCCACGGGGAGCCGAAGCGGTCGAGCATCGCCCCGGGTTCGAGGGCCCGGAGCTCGTTGACCGGTTCGCCCTCCACCACCACGAAGCCGTTGTGCTCGGGGTAGTCCCAGCCGCTCCAGGTCTCACCGGTCTCCGGGTCGACCCGGTCCTCCACCCACCACCGGTCCAGGAACTCGACGGGGGAGAGGCCGCCGAGCGGTTCGTACCCCTCGACCAGGGCGGCGACCGGCCCCTCCTCGGGCAGCTCCGCCGGGCCCAGGCGGCGGTCGCCGCACACGTGGGCCGCCAGGTCCTCGGGCGTGGGCGGTGGGTCGAGCGGCGGGCACTCCCGCGCGGCCGCGGCCGCGGCCGCGGGCGCGGTCCGCTCCGGACCGGTCCCCCCGTGAACCGTCTCCCCGTGGGCGGGTGTCCCGGCCAGGAGCAGGGCCATGGCCGTACCGACCACCGGTGCGATCTTCACCATCGGACTCCGTTCGGTCCTCGGACACCCGGGAGCCTCCGGGCGTCACGGAAACACTACGGAAAGTAGTGAATCACGGCGGTCCCGGCCGGGAGGACGAACGCACGGAGAGGGCGGAGAACGATCGGCCGGTCCCGTGGGACCGGCCGATCGTGGAGTTCGGTGGGGAGGGGCTGGGGAGGGGTACCGCGCCGCCAGGCGTCGGTTGGGGGCGGTGGGCGGCGGGAGGGCCCTACTGGCGCCCCAGCGCCCGGTAGGTCCAGCCCGAGGCGCGCCAGTAGGTCGGGTCGAGCGCGTTGCGGCCGTCCACGATCCGCCTGGCGGCCACCACCTCGCCCAGCTCGTCCGGGTTGGCCTCGCGGAACTCCGCCCACTCGGTGAGCAGCAGGACCACGTCGGCGCCGCGTGCCGCCTCCAGCATGGAGGAGGCGTACCGCAGCTCGGGGTGGGCCTCGCGGGCCCGGTCCAGCGCGGCCGGGTCGTACACCGTCACCTGCGCGCCCAGCGAGGCGATGGTCGAGGCCACGTCCAGGGCGGGCGAGTCGCGGATGTCGTCGGAGTTGGGTTTGAACGCGGCGCCCAGGACCGTCACCGTACGACCGGCGAAGCCGTCGCCGATGAGCTGCCGCGCGATGTCGATCGTCCGCGCGCGGCGGCGCTGGTTGATCGCGTCCACCTCGCGCAGGAAGGACAGGGCGGGTTCCACGCCGAGTTCGTCGGCGCGCGCCATGAACGCGCGGATGTCCTTGGGCAGGCAGCCGCCGCCGAAGCCGAGGCCGGGGCCGAGGAACTTGCCGCCGATGCGGTCGTCGTAGGAGAGGGCCTCGGCCAGTTGGATGACGTCGGCTCCGGCCACCTCGGACACCTCGGCCATGGCGTTGATGAAGGAGATCTTCGTGGCCAGGAAGGCGTTGGCCGACACTTTGACCAGCTCGGCGGTCTGCAGGTCGGTCACCAGGAAGGGGACGCCGTCGTCGACCTGGCGCCGCCACAGCTCGCGGACGGCCTTCTCCACGCGCGGGGAGTCGGTGCCGATCACGATCCGGTTCGGCCGCAGGGTGTCCTCCACGCCGAAGCCCTCACGCAGGAACTCCGGGCTCCAGCCGAGCTCGGCCTCCTCGCCGACCGGCGCCAGTGCGTGCAGCCGGGCGGTGAGGGTCGCGGCGGTGCCCACCGGGACGGTGGACCGTCCGACGACCACGGCGGGACGGGTGAGGTGGGGGGCGAGCTGCTCGATCGCCGAGTGGACGTAGGTGAGGTCGGCCGCGCCCGAGTCGTCGCGCTGGGGCGTGCCCACGCAGACGAGGTGGAGGTCGGCGAACTCGGCGGCCTCGGCGAAGGAGGTCGTGAAGGACAGCCGCCCGGTCCGCAGGTTCGCGGTGAGCAGCTCGTCGAGTCCGGGCTCGTAGAAGGGGACCCGGCCGGAGCGGAGCATGTCGATCTTGGCCTCGTCGACGTCGAGACCGAGAACCTCGCAACCCATCTCTGACAGGCAGGCCGCCGTCGTCGCGCCGAGGTAGCCGGTGCCGATGACCGAGACGCGCATTCGTTCCGCTTCGACCACTGGTGGAGTCCTTCCGTGCTCGCCGTCCGCGCCCGTGTGCTGGTTGTGCCCGTTCGATGTGGTCAGCACCCCGGTCGGGGGCAGGAAACGGGCATTGGGGCCGACAGGTGCTGCATTGGGGTTGCATCACCCTACGCGCCGGGGTGTGGCGCGTGCCCCAACAGGGCGTGAACAGTCAGGCGCACAGATTACCGGTGCGAAGCGGGCGGTATGCACCGGGTCGGGGTCGGCGACCCGCCCGACCGCGGGTGCGGACGTCAGCGGCCGTCGTCGCCGGGCGTGCCGAACTCCTCGGGATCCGCGTCGAGCGGCGTCCACACGGCACCGCTGCCACCGCCCCGGCGGAACGGTGTGGTGGTCCGGTCGGGGTCGCCGTCGAACCCGTCACCCGCGGACCGCGACCGACGGGCGTGCGGTACACCGGGAAGTTCGTCCTCGATGGTGTCGGTCGCAGCGGGGGCCGCCCCGTCACCGTGCCCCGCCCGGTCCGGCCCGGTCCCCCCGTCCCCCCACCTGACGCCGTCGGCCCCGTCGCGGCGCACGTCGTCCCGGCTCGCGCTCGCGACCACCCGTCCGGGGCCGGGGGCGTCCCGCAGGGCCCGCCACCGGGTGGGCGTCATCGCCGAGCACAGCAGCAGCACGCCCAACGGCAGCGCCACCGCCGCCCCCGCGCCGCCCGGGTACAGGAAGACCTCCGGGTCGAGCCAGTCCAGCGCGGCGTCGACCGAGGCCGGGGCGGTGACCGGCCACAGCGCGAGCGCCGTCAGCAGGGCGCCTCCGGCGGCGGCGCACAGCGGAGACACGCGCCCCGCGACCAGATAGGCCCCTGCGGCACCCGTCAGGCACAGCACCGCCGCGGCCGACACGGAGGAGACGGTCACGTCGCCGTCGGTGATCCGGGGGAGCAGGTCGGCGCCCCAGGCGACGGCGATCCACAGGACCGGGGCGAGGGCGATGCCTGCCAGCAGACCGACCAGATGGCGGAGCACGGGTCACCTTCCTTCGGGGTTCACCCGCAGATGTTCTCCCGGGCGGTCGTCGTGGCCAGCGGGCCGTCCTGCGCCGAGGACTCCTCCGGCGCGGGCTCCGGTCGTTCGGGGGCGTCGAACGTCGTGTGGTTGAAGCCGAGGACGACCTGGATCTCGTCCTCCAGGGTACGGTCCTCCACCGGTTCCGACCCGGGGAAGACCCCGGCGACGAACTCCGCCTCGGCCTCGGCCCCGGGGGCGTGGCGGATCTGCGTGGTGGCCAGGTCGCGGCGGTCCCAGTTGGCCGCCGGTGCGATGACGTCGAACCCGGCCCGGCCGAGGTTGGTGTCCGTCCGCGCGCCGAGGCCCGGCGTGGCGGTCCCGTTGAACACGCGGATCCGGACGTCCGCCGGGTCCGGCTGCTCGGGTGAGGCGTCCTCGGACGGCTCACCCCCGCTGATGGGTCGGTCGGCGCCGACGTCGGCGAACAGGTCGCGCGCCGCGGGCTCGTCCCACAGCAGCGCGACGTCCCCGCGCGGTGTCCAGTGGTTCATGTCGGCGATGGGCACCTGGGTGAACGAGACCTCCTCCAGGTCCAGGTCGCGCAGCTGGTACGCCAGCTCGTTGAGCGCGCCCCCGTCCAGCCCCTCGTCGACGGTCACCGACGACAGCGCGCTCTCCAGGAACGTGGCCAGCCGCGCGGGGTCGGTGAGGGTCTCGGTGCTCATCGCCCGGTCGAGCATGGCGGACAGCACCTGCTGCTGGCGGTCGATGCGGTCCAGGTCGCCGCGCGCGGTGGCGCGGGTGCGGGCGAACGCGAGCGCCTCGGCGCCGTCGACCTCGTGCGTGCCCGCCGCCATGTCCAGGTGGGCCTTGGGGTCGTCGATCGCCTCGGGCAGGCACACCTCGATACCGCCCAGGGCGTCCACCACGTCCACGAAGCCCTCGAAGTCCACCTCGACGTAGTGGTCGACACGGACGTTGGTCAGGGCCTCCACGGTCCGGACGGTCATCGTCGGACCCCCGTAGGCGTAGGCGGCGTTGATCTTGTCCTCGCCCTCGCCGGGGATGTCGACCCACAGGTCGCGGGGGATACCGACCACGGTGACGCGGTCGCGGTCGTCGTTGACGCGCACCAGCATGATGACGTCGGACCTGCGGCCCGGGGTGGAGCCCACGCTCAGCGCGTCCTGGTCCTCCCGGCTCATCTCCCCGCGCGAGTCGGAGCCGATCACCAGGAAGGTGAGCCCGCCGGAGCCGTGCTGGGGGCGTCCGTCCTCGGAGAGCGCCCCGAACACGTCGAAGCGGTTGAGCGCCCCGGACATCCAGCCCGTGATCGCCCACGACGTGCCGGAGGCCAGCAGCACCAGTGCCGACAGCGCCCCCATGACCAGCAGACCCGTCCGGCGGCGGCGCACCGCCGCCGGTGGCACCCGCACCCGCCCCGACCGGGGCGAGCGGTGCTGGTCGGGTGGGAGCGGCTGGGAACGCTTACGCCGGAACTCCTCCGGCGTTCCCTGCCGACCGGCGTTGTCGTCGCTCATCGGTGTCCCCGTCCCACCCGTGCAGCGGTGTCCATCATCCTTAGGTTGTCACCCGATCCGCCGAAGGGCGCGGGATGTCAACCCCCGGCGTGTTGTTCTCCCGTTTGGGTGTGACGCGGCCGGGCCGGGAACCGTTCACGGCGGAGCGAACGGGTGGAAACCCCCGGGGGCGGCGCCCCGTGCCCGGGGCCCGCGAGCGGGCGGCGGAGCGGGCCTCGGGCGTGCAGTACCGTTGACGCGCGTACCTCCAGTCCCGACACGTCTTGACCTTGGGAAGTGCCCGTGTCCTGGCCGTCAGTCTCCGTCGTCATGCCCGTCCTCAACGAAGAGCGCCACCTCGCAGCCGCCGTGGAGCACGTCCTCGCCCAGGACTACCCGGGCGAACTGGAGGTCGTGCTGGGTGTGGGGCCCTCCACCGACCGCACCCGCGAGGTCGCCGACGGGATCGCCGCCGCCGACCCCCGGGTCAAGGTGGTGGACAACCCCACGGGCAGGACCCCCGCCGCACTCAACGCGGCCATCGGCGCCTCCAGCCACGACGTCGTGGCCCGGATCGACGGGCACGCGATGATGCCCTCGGACTACCTGCGGGTGGCCGTGGAGACGCTGCGGGAGACGGGCGCGGACAACGTCGGCGGGATCATGGCGGCCGAGGGGACCACGCCGTGGGAGAAGGCCGTCGCGGCGGCGATGACCTCCAAGGTGGGCGTGGGCAACGCGCGCTTCCACACCGGGGGTGAGGGCGGCCCGGCGGACACCGTCTACCTGGGCGTCTTCCGGCGGTCGGCGCTCGACCGGGTCGGCGGCTACGACGAGGCCTTCCTGCGTGCGCAGGACTGGGAGATGAACCACCGCATCCGCACCAGCGGCGGGACGGTGTGGTTCCAGCCGCGGATGCGGGTCTCCTACCGCCCCCGCCGGAACGTGCGCCTGCTGGCCAGGCAGTACTTCCACTACGGGCGCTGGCGGCGCGTGGTCGCCCGCCAGCACAGGGGCACGATCAACCTGCGCTACCTGGCCCCGCCCGTCGCCGTGGCCGGAATCGTCGCCGGACTGGTCGGCGGCGTGTTCTGGTGGCCGCTGTTCCTCGTGCCCGCCGCCTACCTGGCCCTGATCACGGCGGCGTCGGTGCCGCTCGCCAAGGGGCTGCCCGCCGCCGGCCTGCCGATGGTCCCGCTGGCCCTGGCGACGATGCACATGTCCTGGGGGGTCGGCTTCATCACCAGCCCGCCCGGGCTCGGCGCCGACTCGCGCACCGCGCGGGCGTCGCGCACCGCGAGCTCCTGACCCCCGGTGCGTGGCGGGCTCAGCCGACCGTCGCGGGCCCGTCCGCCGAGGCCGCCCTGAGTGCCGACACCGTTCCGGGCACGTCGTCCACCACGACCGCGTCCATCCCCGCCTCGGCGAACCGGGCCGCGTCCACCGGGTCCGGGCACCACGAGATCACCTCCAGCCCGGCCCGGTGCGCCAGGTCGACGGTGTAGGCCACCGAACGGCGGCCCGGCCGCGGCGCGTCACCGGTCCGCCCGAGCGAGCGCGCGTCGACCGCCACGATCGGGCAGCCCATCCGCGCCGCTCCGGCCACCGCCTGGTCCAGCGGGTTGCGCACGTAGGGCATCCACGCCGTCGGTACCTCCGGCGCGTCCTCGCGCACGGCGAGCAGCACGCCGGGGTCGAAGGAGCACACGAACACGCGCCGCCGCCGGGCCTCCCTGCGCAGGTGGGGGAGCAGGAGCGACACCGTGCGGCGCGACGGCGCGTCGACCGCGTCCTCCATCACCGACTTGACGTCCACGTCCACGCCCACCCCGGGCGGGACGGCGGCCAGCCCCTCCTCCAGGCCGACCAGCCCCGCCGCCGCGCACTCCTCGGCGGTCAGGTCCACGATCGCCCGCCCGTCGGCCAGGGCCGCGTCGTGGTACAGGACGAGTGCGTCGTCGACCGTGCGCCGCACGTCGATCTCCACCCAGTCGGCGCCGGCCGCGGCCGCGGCGGCGTAGGAGGCCGGGGAGTTCTCCGCGGCACCGCCGACCACGCCGCGCCCGGCGCCCCGGTGGCCGATCACCTCGGTCGGTGCGAACAGCTTGCTCACCGCGCCGCCTCCCCGCCCGCGCCCCCGTGCGGGGAACCCGCCCGGCGCAGCAGGGTCTCGGCGATCTCGACGTCGCCCGGGTTGGTCACCTTGATGTTGCCCTCGTCACCCGGAACGATCCGGACCTCCTCCTCGGGCAGATACCGCAGCACCACCCCGCAGTCGTCGGTGGCGACCAGCCCGGGGTCGGCCATCGCCAGCCCGTAGGCGCGGCGGAGCACGCCCAGGCGGAACCCCTGCGGCGTCTGCATCCTCCGCAGCTCGGCGCGCGGGGGGACCGCCACGATCGCCTCACCGCCGGTCCGGCCGGGGGCCACCCGCACGGTCGTGTCCGTGCTGGGCACGGCCACACCGACCGCGCCCGCCTCACCCAGCGCCGAGACGCACGCGGTGACCGTGGCCGGGCGCAGCAGCGGTCGCGCCGCGTCGTGCAGCAGGGCCAGGTCGGTGTCGGCGGCCGACCCCATCGCGGTCAGCGCGGCGTAGGAGGTCTCGGTCCGGGTGGCGCCCCCCGGCAGCACCCGGCTGACCTTGGTGAACCCGGCGCCGGAGACGATGTCCTCCACGCGGCCCACGTACTCGGCGACCATCAGGACGACGATCTCGTCCACCTCCGGGCAGGCCTCGAAGGCGGCGATCGAGTGCTCGATGATCGGCCGTCCCGCCAGCGGGAGCAGCTGTTTGGGCGTGGCCGCGCCCATGCGCGCGCCCACCCCTCCGGCCAGGACCGCGGCGATCACGCGCGCAGCTGCGGACATCTCTTCGCCTTTCTCGGGACGCGTGCGCGGGCTCGGGGGAGTGCGCACGGGGAATCCAGTCGCCGACACTACTGGACACCTGCGATGCGCACCCGGCCGGTGGTTCGTCCCGTCGTTCCCGGCGGTACCCTATGGACGCCTGTATGGCGTGCTCGGCCCGGACCTTCTCTGACACGGTCGCGAGGCCGGGCACGGTCCGCGACATCCCCCACTCGCTCGGACACGCCCCCACCGTGCCGTGGGCCGGTGGGGGCGGGACCGTGATCGTTCGGCCCGGTGCGCGCAGGTGAGTACCTACACGCCCGTCCGGAGCGCTTCGCCACCCGGACGTGAATCAACCCTTGGAGGTGGCGGTGGCGTCAAGGACGCTGGCCGTCTGGGAGCACCGGAAGGTCGTCGGCCTCCTGGTCCGGCGCGACCTGAAGGTCAAGTACCAGCAGTCCGTACTCGGCTACGCCTGGACGATGCTGGAACCCATGGCCATGACCTTGGTCTACTTCTTCGTCTTCGGGATCATCCTCAACGCGAACCGCGGGATGCCGGCCGACGCGGGAGAGGGCGCGTTCCTGCTGTTCCTGGTCGCGGGCATCCTGCCGTGGACGACCTTCGGACAGATCCTCGGCGAGGCCCCCCGGGCGATGATCACGCACTCCAAGCTGATCACCACGATGAAGGTGCCGCGGGAGATCTTCCCCGCGGCGACCGTGGGCACCAAGTTCGTCGAGTACCTGCTGACCTGGCCCGTGCTGCTGGTCTTCGTGTTCGCCCTCGGCGGGCGCCCCTCGGTCGAGGGCCTGCTCCTGTGGCTGCCGCTGGCCGTCGTGCTCACGTTCATGTTCGGCCTCGGCGTCACGCTGTTCCTGTCCTCGGTCAACGTCCTGCTGCGCGACGTGGAGCGCCTGACGCGCATCCTCACCCGTCTGCTCTTCTACGGGTCGGCGATCCTCTTCCCCGCCTCCATGGTGTTGGACGAGGACGGCGTCCCGGGCTGGGTGGCGACGGTCTTCCAGCTCAACCCCCTGATGGGGATCTTCCAGATGCACCGGACGGTGTGGTTCGCTGGGTTCGAGGAACTCACGCCGACCACCCTGGCGTTGACCTCTTCGGTGGTGGGTTCCGTCCTGATGCTGATCATCGGATACTGGACGTTCCGCCGCCTGGAGATGTCCGTCCTGAAGGAGTTGTGATGGCGCAGACCACCTACGGCGCCGAGGGCACCCGCGGACCGGTCATCGAGGCCAAGGGGCTCGGTGTGAGGTTCGCCGTGAACAGGCGCCGCAAGCGCAGCCTGCGCGAGATGTTCATCCACGGTTCCAAGCGCGACCCCAACGCCGAGGGCGACGAGTTCTGGCCGCTGCGCGACGTCTCCTTCGAGGTCGCCCGCGGTGACTGCGTGGGCATCGTCGGCAAGAACGGCACCGGCAAGTCGACCCTGCTCAAGCTCATCGCCGGGGTGCTCATGCCCGACGAGGGCGAGGTCCACGTGCGCGGCAAGGTCGCGCCGCTGCTGGAGTTGCGGGCCGGGTTCAACGACAACCTGACCGGCCGCGAGAACGTGTACCTGGTCGGTTCGCTGCACGGCATGTCCGAGAAGGAGATCGACGAGCGCTTCGAGGAGATCGTCGACTTCGCCGAGATCAAGTCGAAGTTCATCGACTCCCCGGTACGCCACTACTCCAGCGGGATGAAGGTGCGGCTGGGCTTCGCCCTGATCTCCCAGCTGGAGCACCCGATCATGCTCGTCGACGAGGTACTCGCGGTCGGCGACAAGGCGTTCAAGCGCAAGTGCTACGAGGCGATCGACCGGATGCTGGCCAACCAGCGCACCATGGTCCTGGTCTCCCACAGCGAGAAGGACCTGCGCAGGTTCTGCAACCGGGGCCTGTACGTCAAGGGCGGCGGGCTCGCCCTGGACACCGACATCGAGGCGGCCCTGGACGCCTACAACGAGGACACCAGGGCCGAGATCGCCGAGCGCAAGAAGCGCGAGGCGGAGAAGAAGAAGCGCGCGGCCGAGGCCGAGCGCAAGGACGGCGAGGGGCCCACGGGCGGTCAGGCCGCCTGACCGGCCCGAGGACCCGTTGCGGGCCGTCCTGCGACGATGAGCGCACCTCCGACCTGTTTCGGTGGTGCGCTCTCGTCTGTCCATGCATGTCCGAAACGCGGTTGCTCGGCCTCCGCCACGTCTTACAGGCGCTATGTGCGTGTCAGTGGTTGCTTGGTCACTCACCGTGAGAAACGGTGACTCCCAGTACTGCTGGAGGAGGCACGACCATGGCCAAGGGCACGGTGGCGCGGTCGACCGCGCGGATGTTGGAACGCAGGAGCGTCACCCGTTCCGGGGTGACACGGATCAGCGTCCTGGCGGCGCTCGCGGCGGCGGTCTGGTTCTCCCAGGCCGACACCGTCGGCTGCGTCGTCGGGGCCGCCTTCCTCGGGGCCGTGCTGTTCTGCGACGCCGTCCGCGCGCGCATCCGCGCCGGCCGCCGCGACGCGCTCACCATGTGGGTGGCCGCGATGCTCGGCCAGCTGCGCGAGTACGTCGTCTACGTCGGCCTCGCCCTCGGCGCGGTCGCCGAGGACATCGAGGGCGCCTGGGGCTGGGCCGCCGGGGCGCTCATCGCCCTGGCGCTGCGGGACGCGTTCCTGGTGGCCCGTTCGGCCCCCTCGGCTCCCGGACACGGGCTGGAGGGGGAACCCGGAGGGGAGGGCCGCACCCCGCGTCCGCACGGCGGAACCGACGGCTCCGGGGGACTCGTGGCCGACCTGGTGCCGCCCCCGCCTCGGGAGTCCCGGGAGAACGACCCCCGCCTCACCGGTCGCCTGCTCGGCGACGCGCCCGGCCGGGCGACCGCCACGGAGGACCCGGACCGCGGTGCGGAGGCCGACCGGCCGCCGCGCCCGACGGGGGCGCCGCTACCGACCGCGGTCCGCCGGGTCATGGTCTTCACCCAGCCCACACGCTTCCTGGTCATCGCGGTCACCGCCACGGTGTGGGACGCCCGGGTCGCCTTCCTGACCCTCATCGTCGGCTGTGCCCTGGCCGTGACCGGGGAACTCGTCGACCCCACCGCCCGGGAGGCGGGCCAGTGAGCGAACGCGCTCCGGCCGCCGCCGACGGGGCGCCGCGCGAACGCCTGCGCGCCGCCGTGCCCGACCTGAGGTTCCTGCGTGACGACAGTCACGTCTGCGCGATGCTGGGCCGGGTCGCCCCGGGAGCCGTCGCGCCCCTGCTCCCGGCCCTCACCGGCCTCCTCGTCGTCGGGACGCTGCTCGTGGCGGTTCGGGGACAGCTGGCAGGCATTACCCTGTTCGCACCGGTCGCTGCCCTGCTACTGTCCGGTCTGGCCTCGGGGCACCCGCACGACGGGCGCTTCGACTGGCTCGTGCCGCCCGTCCTCCGCGCCATCGAGTACGGGTACCTGACGGTTCTGGGGCTGGCGTCCGGTGTACCCGGTCCCCTGGTGTTCGTACTCTTGATGGTGGTCGTCTGCCACCACCGTGACGACGTCGCGCGTCCCTCGGTCGGCGTCGCCCGGCCCGAGTGGGTGCGAAGGGCGGCGCTCGGATGGGACGGGCGGATGCTCGTCATCGCGGTCGGCGGCGCGTTCCACGCGCTCGGCCCCGCCTACGGGGCACTCGCCGGTTACCTGGCGGTGCTGCTCGTCCGCGAGGCCGTGCGCTCCTGGTGCGCGACGCCCGTGACCGAGGTGCGCACGGTCGCCGACGCGTTCCCCCGCGGAGGCGACACGGACCGGGGAGGTCCCCGGACGACCCCACCCGGACACGGGGACGGGGGCCGACCGGCCGCCGGAACGAACGGGGAGGCGTGAGGCGCCTCCCCGACCTAAGGAGGAACACGCCCTCATGCTCGGAATGGTTCTCGCCGCAGGCGCGGGACGACGACTGCGCCCCTACACCGACACCCTGCCCAAGGCTCTGGTGCCCGTCGACGGCGAGACGACCATCATGGACATCTCGCTGCGCAACCTCGCCGCCGCCGGGCTCACCGACGTCGTCGTGGTGGTCGGTTACCGTGCGGAGGCCGTGGAGGAGCGCAAGGAGGCGCTGGAGGAGCGCCACGGCGTCAAGATCACCCTCAGCTACAACGACAAGGCCGAGGAGTGGAACAACGCCTACTCCCTGTGGACCGCGCGCGAGTTCTTCTCCGAGGGCGTCCTCCTCGTCAACGGTGACACGGTTCACCCCGTGAGTGTCGAGGAAACGCTACTCGCCGCACGGGGTCCGGAACTCCTCCTCGCGGTGGACAACGTGAAAAGTCTGGCCGACGAGGAGATGAAGGTGACCCTCGACGAGGGCGGTCACATCAGGACCATCACCAAGCTGATGGACCCGGCCACCGCCGCGGGCGAGTACATCGGCGCCACCCTCATCGAGGGCTCGCTCGACGCCCGCCTGGCCGACGCGCTCAAGGCCACCTGGGAGCGCGACCCGCAGCTGTACTACGAGGACGGCTACCAGGAACTCGTCAACCGCGGCGAGAAGATCTCCGTCGCCCCCATCGGCGACGTCCGGTGGGTCGAGGTCGACAACCACGACGACCTGGCCAAGGCGAGGGAGATCGCGTGCCGCTACTAGCGCGAATGCTCCCCTCCCCCCTGGCGATCGACGTGCGCCGGGGGGCCATCGCCTCCCTCGGGTCGGTGCTCGCCGACCGCCGGATCGCCACCGAGGGCCGCATCGCGGTCGCGGTCGGTCCGGGCCAGGGCGCGCAGATCGCCGCCGACCTGGACCTGCCCCAGTGCGAGGTCTTCCAGGTCGACGAGGGAACCGTGGACGCCGCCTCCGACCTGGGCAAGAAGCTGCGGTCGGGCGCCTACGAGGCGGTCGCGGGCATCGGCGGCGGCAAGACCATCGACGTGACCAAGTTCGCCGCGACCATGGCGGGTATCCCCATGGTCGCCGTGGCCACCAACCTGGCGCACGACGGGATCGCCTCCCCGGTCAGCTCCCTCGAACACGAGGGCGGCAAGCCGTCCATCGGCGTGACCATGCCCATCGCCGTGGTCATCGACGTCGACTACGTCCAGGCCGCCCCCTCGCACCTGGTCCGCTCCGGCATCGGCGACGTCGTCAGCAACATCTCGGCGATCGAGGACTGGGAGCTGGCGGGCCGCGTCGCCGGCGAGCCGGTCGACGGCATGGCGGTCACCTTCGCCCGGGTCGCGGCCGAGGCGGTCCTGCACCGTCCCGACTCCATCGAGTCCGACGCCTTCCTCGCCGTGCTCGCCGAGGGCCTGGTCCTCTCCGGGATGGCGATGTCGGTGGCCGGGTCCAGCCGTCCGGCCAGCGGCGCGTGCCACGAGATCCTGCACGCCGTCACCCAGCTCTACCCGGGGACCAGCAACCACGGTGAGCTCGCCGGTCTGGGCGCGCTGTACGCGTCCTTCCTGCGGGTGCGCCACCTGGGCTGGTCGCAGCGGCGGCTGGAGGAGATCCGCTCCTGCCTGCTCCGCCACCAACTGCCGATCGTCCCCTCGGACGTGGGGCTCGACGAGGACTCCTTCGTGCGCGCCGTCGTCCACGCCCCGGGCACGCGCCCCGGCCGCTTCACCATCCTTGAACACCTGAACCTCTCCGAGGACGAGATCAAGCGGAGCGTCGCGGACTATGTCGAAGCCGTCGGTCGCTGAGGTCCGCGCGGGCGGCCAGCCCGCGGGGATCAAGGAGCGCGTCAACGAGGAGCACTGGGCGGGCCGCTACTACATGCGGGACATCTCCCCCTACCTGAGCACCCTGTTCGTCCGGCTCCGCGTCCCGCCGAACCCGATCACCTACCTGATGATGGCGTTCGGCGTCCTGGCAGGGGCGGTCGTGGCCTTCGGCGGGCTGTGGTCGGCGATCCTCGCCGCCGTGCTGGTGCAGGTCTACCTCCTGCTGGACTGCTCCGACGGCGAGGTCGCCCGGTACACGGGACGGACCAGCGTGGCGGGGATCTACCTGGACCGGATCGGCCACTACGTGTCGGAGATCGCCCTGCTCATCGGTCTGGGCGTGCGTGCCCAGGGCGGTTTCGAGCCGGGCGGCTGGGTCATCCTCGGGATGGCGGCGGCGATCGGCGTGGCGCTGATCAAGGCGGAGACGGACAACGTCGTGGTGGCCCGGGCCAAGGCGGGGCTGCCGGAGGAGGTCACGGCCGAGGCGATGCGTCCGCGCTCGTCCGGGCTGAGCCTGGCCCGGCGGCTGGCCTCCGCGCTCAAGGTCCACCGGGTGATCCAGGCGGTCGAACTGTCGCTGCTGATCGTGGTGGCGGCGGTCGTGGACGCCTTCCTGGGCGACCTGGCCGCGACCCGGGTGCTCGTGGCCGCGTGCGCGGCCGTGGGCGTGGTGATGAGCCTCGCCCACTTCGTGAGCGTGGTCGCCTCGCGCCGCCTGGAATAACGCGTCAGTGACGTTACCGTCACATACGGGGCCGTGTGTGTTACCCGCCGCACGGCCCCGTACACCTTTCTCTTATTCTCTCGTTAGTCTGTTCGTGCGAATGTTGGCGTGAGTCAACCTGCTCGAAGTCCATCGTCCACTGAACGGTCGCAAGCATGGCCACATCCGTGATCCCGTCCTCACCGGTCTCCGGCGCGTCCGCGGAGGAGGACCCCCGAGCGCCGAGAGCCGAACGGAGCCGTCCCGAGGTGTCCGGTCCCATCCAGCCCACACTGTCCTGTGTCCTGCTCACCATGGGCAACCGCCCCGCCGAGCTGCGCAGGGCGATCACCAGTGTGTTCGAGCAGGAGGGCGCGGACGTCGAGGTGGTGGTGGTCGGCAACGGCGCGGACCTGCCCGAACTGCCCGAGGGCGTCACCACGGTGCGGCTGCCGGAGAACGTGGGCATCCCCGAGGGGCGCAACCACGGGGTGCGCGCGACCAAGGGCGACGTCGTGCTGTTCCTGGACGACGACGGCTGGTACCGCTCGACCGGCCTGGCCCGGCACGTGCGGGAGCGGTTCGCCGCCGACCCCGCGCTGGGCGCGCTGTCCTTCCGGATCGCCGACCCGGACGGAGGTCCCGACCAGCGCCGTCACGTGCCCCGGCTGCGGGTGGGCGACTCCCGCAGGTCGAGCGTGGTGACCACGTTCCTGGGCGGGGCGTCCGCGATCCGGCGCACGGCCTTCGAGGAGGGCGGCGGTCTGCCGGGCGAGTTCTTCTACGCCCACGAGGAGACCGACCTGGCCTGGCGGATCATGGACGCGGGCTACACGATCGAGTACGACGCCGACGCGGTCATGTACCACCCGGCGGTGGCGCCGACCCGGCACGAGAACTTCTACCGGCTCAACGCCCGCAACCGGGTGTGGCTGGCCCGCCGCAACCTGCCGTGGCCGCTGGCCTTCGCCTACCTGGGGACCTGGGTCGGGCTGACGGTGCTGCGCGAGCGCGACCGGGCGGCGCTGCGCTCGTGGTTCGGCGGCTTCCGCGAGGGGTGGCGCGAGGACGCCGGTCCGCGTACGCCGATCCGGTGGTCGACCGCCTGGCGGATGACGCGCGCGGGACGCCCGCCGATCATCTGAGGCCGGGGCCGGGAACCCGACGGCGCCCCGTCCGCGGGCCGTGCCCGTATGGGGCTGCGGCGACGATGGTCGCGGTCACGGCGATCTGCTGCACAGCGGTGGTCATCACCGCGATGGCGGCGCTCATGACCTTCTTCGTGGTGCGCAACCTCCGGGCTTCCCTGCTGAGGGAGCCGGTCGAGCCCCGCCGTCCCTGCGCATTCCGCCACGGTCCGCCCCCGGAGGGATGACGGCGCGGCGGCTCCGGGGGTTCGGGGCCGGGCCTGCGCCGTCCGGACGGGACCTGTTTTCCGAGGTCAGCCGACGAACGGGGCCGGACGCCCCGCCCGGCGTCCGGCCCCTCGTCGCGTCCGCGATCAGATCTCGGTGACGACGTCCTCGTAGTCCAGGCGCGGCAGGCGGTCGAACCACGCGTCCGGACCGGGCTTGCCGACGTTCATCACCACGACCGGACGCAGCGGCGAGTCCTGGCCGAAGAACTCCCCGCGCACGCCCTCCGCGTCGAACCCGACCATCGGCCCGGCGGCCAGGCCGGCGGCGCGCACACCGATGATCAGGTACGCGATCTGGAGGAAGGCGTTCTGCTCGGCGACCCTCGCCCGGCCCTCGTCGTCGCCGGTGAACATGTCCCGGGCGGTGGGCAGCACCGGGAAGACGGTGGCCAGCCGGTCGTGGAAGTCGGTGTCCGCGGACAGGATGAGGGACAGCGGCGCGGTGGAGGTCTTGGGGGCGTTGTTGCCCGCCATGTGCCTGACCAGGCGTTCGCGTGCCTCGGGGGAGCGCACGACGGTGACCCGCAGGGGCTGGTTGTTCATCGCTGTCGGGCCGAACCTGACGAGGTCGTGGATGGCGCGGACCTGCTCGTCGGTCACCGGCTCGTCGGTGAAGGTGTTGGCGGTGCGGGCGGACCGGAACAGCAGGTCCTGGGTCGCCTTGTCGAGAACCAGCGCCTCGTTCATGTCATAACCTCTGTCGTGCTCTGCGGGCGTCGCCGGCGCGCACGCCGGGACGGTCGTTCGGGAGCACCAACATAATTATCCAGGAAGATATTTCCTGGAGCGCCAGATGTGGCCCCGGTCACTCGCTCGGGGCGAGGGGGCGTCTGACCCGCTGCCTCGGTATCTCCGGCGCGTCGGGGGCGGAGGCGTCCGCCCACTCCTCCAACCGCTTGACGAACATCCGCGCCTGGACCGGCCAGTGGTAGGAGGTCCGCGCGATCTCGTGGCCCGTGCGCGCCATCCGCCGGCGCAGGTCGCCGTCGCCGCGCAGCCGCAGCACGGCCTCCGCCGCCGCGGCCGCGTCCCCGAACGGCACCACCAAGCCCGCGTCTCCCTCGGGGCGACCCGTGACCAGCTCCTTCGCCATCGGGTTGGCGGTCGTCACCACCGGAAGGCCGTGCGCCATGTACTCCACGACCTTCGTCGGCATCGAGTGCCGGTAGTTCGGTGTGTCGTGCAGCAGGCTCACCCCGGCCGTCGCTCCCGCGCAGATCCGCAGCGCCCGGTCGTTGGGCACGAACCCGTACCACTGCAGGTCGCCGTCCTGCTGAGCCTGGCGCAGCAGCGGCCGAACCCCCGTGTCCGCGCCGCCGATCACCTCCAGCCGGACCCCTTGGGGGCGCAGCCTCCGGCCCAGCTCGACCAGCTCGTGCGCCCCGCGCGCCACCGAGACGTGGCCCAGGTACACCACCCGGTCGTCGCCCGGCTCCCGTGCGGGCTCGACCGGCACCTCGGTCGTGTTGGGCACCACCGGGTGGTCGTACCGGAACCGTGACCGGTACCCCTCCTCGGCCAGGAGCAGCCGCATCCGGCGCTCGGCCCGGCGCTCGAAGGCGCGGACCACGGAACCGAGCGGCCGGCGCACCGGCCCGGGCACCCACGGCTTGGTCAGGATGGCCGCCGCGGTGTCCTCGTGCACGTCCCACACCGTCACAGGGCGCCGTGAGGGCAGTGCCAGCATGAGTTCCGGGTCGTGGAAGAGCAGCAGGTCGGCCCGGGGGGCGTGCTCGGTGAGGACCGCGCGCGCCGCGCGCAGGGCCGCCAGCCGCTCACGGCCGACCGCCCGGGGTACGTCCACCGAGTCGACCTCGCCCCACGGAGTGACGCCGCACTCCCTGAAGGGGGCGACGTAGGTCACGTGGTGTCCTGAGTCGAGGAGGGCGCGGATCTGGCGGTGCAGGATCCGGGCGTCCTCCGGATGGTGGACCACCGTGGCCACGAGTGCGTGCATCGAACATCACCTACGAGTGTCACCGGTCGGGTCCGTCTACAGCGATGATCCGCCTCACATGCGCGGTACCAGCTGTCCGACACGGTAATCACCAGCGGAAACGGTGCGAATAAACCACGGTGGACACAAGGGGGTGATCGGGTGAACCTTGCCTGGGGCAAAGGTGAACGGAAGGGGGCACACCGATGAACCGCGGTGGGTCCGTGGTCGGTGTGCCCCCCTGGTCGCCTGTCCGGGCGGGTCCCGGCGCTCAGAGCACCCGAAGCCCCTCGTGCCGGACGGCCCGGCGCGCCTGCGCGGGCACCTCGGTGTCGGCCTCGGGCTCCGCGCGGCGGAGCACACCCCGGGTGTCCAGCAGCAGCCGCGCGTACTCCGACAGCCGCTTGGGCCGGTACTCGGCGTGGTCGGTCAACAGGATGGTCAGGTCGGCCTCGGCCAGTGCCCGGTCCAGGTCGGTGGCCCGGGGGACCTCCGCGCCGTCGACCTCCCACGACTCCACGTGCGGGTCGTGGTAGGTGAGCGTGGCGCCCTTCGCCGCGAGCTTGCGGGCCACCGGCCGCGCCGGGGACTCCCGCTGGTCGGCGATGTCGGCCTTGTAGGTGACGCCCAGCAGCAGCACCTTCGACCGGGACAGCGCCAGTCCCGACTCGTTGAGCAGCTCCTGCGCCCGCTGTGTGACGTAGGCGGGCATCCGGCCGTTGATCTCCTGGGCCAGCTCCACGAACCGGAACGGGTAGCCCAGCGTCTTGACCTTGTACGACAGGTAGTTCGGGTCGATCGGGATGCAGTGACCGCCCACGCCCGGCCCCGGGTAGAAGGCCTGGAAACCGAACGGCTTGGTCGAGGCCGCCGAGATGGCGTCCCACAGGTCCACGCCCAGCTCCTGGCAGAAGATGGCCATCTCGTTCACCAGGGCGATGTTGACGTGCCGGTAGGTGTTCTCCAGCAGCTTGGCCATCTCCGCCTCGCGCGTGCCGCGCGCCCGGACGACGGTCTGCACGAACCGGCCGTAGAACTCCGCGGCCGCCGCTCCGCACTCCTCGGTGAGACCGCCGACCACCTTGGGGGTGTTGGCGACGCCGAAGGTCGGGTTGCCCGGATCGATCCGCTCGGGGGAGAAGGCCAGGTGGAAGTCGGCTCCGGCGACCAGGCCGGACTCCTCCAGCAGCGGTCGGACGACCTCCTCGGTGGTGCCCGGGTAGGTGGTCGACTCCAGGATGACCAGGGTTCCCGGGGCCAGGTGCGCGGCGATGGCCTTGGCCGCGGAGGTGACCGCGCCCAGGTCGGGCCCGCCCTCGGGGGAGAGCGGGGTCGGCACGCAGATGACGATCACGCGTGTCCGGGCCAGGCACGAGGCGTCCGCGGTCGCGGTGAACCCGCCGTCGCGCATCGCCGCGACGTCCTCGTCGGTGAGGTCGTCCACGTGTGACACCCCGCCGTTGAGTCCGGAGACGACGCGCTCGTTCACGTCGAGGCCGACCACCCGGAGGCCCGCGGACACGGCCTCGGCCGCCAGGGGCAGACCGACGTAGCCGAGTCCCAGGATGACGAGGTCGCTGGTCCCACCGGAGGACTGCTCGGGAACGGAGACTGGGTTGGAGGCTGCGGCATCCACTTCGCGGTCACACTCGCATTCGTTGGGTGAACGGGCGCACTGTTTCGGGACAGCCTGGGAAGGAAGGTGGGGCATCCGAGTGTAGGCAGATGTCGTCCCCGGTTACGGGATCTGGCCTGGTTCGGACAATTTCCGGATAAGAGCCCGGTACGCCTGGTTGTAGCGGTATGCGGCTTCCGCCCAGGTCCGATCGGTGCCGACGCGGTTTCGACCGGCGAGACCGTACGAAACGCGCTTTTCCTGACTGTAAGCGAGTTTTGTCAGCACATCGGCGAGCCCCGCTGATTCGCCAGCCGGAATTAACTCACCAGTCACTCCCGGTTCCACAATCTCTTGCAACGCGGGCAACTCACTCGCCACAACGGGAAGCCCTCCCGCCATAGCCTCCACGGGTTTGAGCGGAGTCACCAGACGACACACCCGCTCGTCCCGGCGCGGCACCACGAACACGTCCAACGCGGAGTGGTACCGACGCACGTCGCCCGCGGGCACGCGCCCGGGGAAGTGCGCCGCCCCGGCCAGTCCCGACGCCCGGGCGCGGGCGCGCAGCGCGGGCAGCTCCGGGCCGTCGCCGACCACCAGGGCGTGCACCCTCTCCCCGCGCTCCCGCATCAGCGCCACCGCGTCCAACAGCACGTCCAGGCCCTCGTAACCGAAACAGCTGGTCGTCGTGCCGACCACGTACTCGTCCCCGCCGATCCCCAGCGCCCCGCGCACCCCCTCACGCGGCGGCAGCGGGTCGAGGAAGGACGCGTCCACCGCGTTGGGCACCACCAGCAGCCGCTCGCGCGGCACCCCCCGCGCCTCGATGTCCGCGCGCATCGCCTCGCCCAGCGTCACCACCAGGTCGGCGGCCAGCATGCACTCCGTCTCGCTGGCCCGTTCGGCCCGGTAGAAGGCGTCCTCCACACTCCGCGACGGATCCCGGGAGAGCCACGACTCCTCCAGGAAGCCGCGCACCTCGTACACCACCGGCAGCCCGTACCGCCGGCCCAGTTCCAGGGCCAGCCGCGCGTTGTGGTGGTTGCTCGCCGCGTGCAGCACGTTCGGCCGCAACGCCTCCACCAGCGGTTCCGCCAACCGCAGCCCGGCCGCCAGCTCCGCCCGCGGGTCGGCGGGCGCCGTCCACGGCAGCAGGCGGTGGTAGGCGATCCCGTCCACCCGCACCAGCGTGCGCGGGTCCGCGATCCCCTTGGTGAGCGGGTAGCCGGCCCGGGTGGCCACGTGCACGTCCATCCCCGCCTCCCGCTGCGCGGCGGCGATCCGGTGCGTGCGCTGCGTGTACCCCGCGTTGGTGTGGGGTAGCGCGTTGGTGACCAGATGCAGCACCCGCAGCCCGGACCCGGGCGCGGACGGATCCCCGGCCACACGCCACCGTTCACCGGTGGGGCGCGCCGGTCGCCGAGCGTTCACCGTGTCGTCGGGCCGCGTTCGGTGACCACGGGTTAACGTGATCCCGTGATGGTCGGGCGACGTGGACGGGGACGCGGGAACAGCGCGTCCTGTCGCCAGGGCCGTCCGATACTCCGCCGCGTCTCGGCGCGGGCCCTCCGGGAGCTGTTCGACCAGCTCACGGGCGGTGTCCGCGTCGCCTGCGGCCAGGCTGGCGGACACCAGCCGGTCGACGCGGCGGGGAGAGGCGCCCTCCGCGGCGGCGAGTACCGCCGCGCGCGCCTCTCCGCGCAGGCCCCGGTCCCAGAGCGCGTAGGCCCGCGCCGGGCCGCCCAGCCGGGCGGCCACGGCCCGGATCGCGCGCCGCAGCGGACCGGGTGCCAACCGCAGCGCCAGCAGCGGCAACCGCGCGGGATCGGACCGCAGGTGTCGCCAGGCCAACGTGACAGTGAACGTCATCGCTCGCACCCAGCGGGCGCGCGGACGCGGGACGTGGGATTCGCAAGTCTGGGTGTCATGCACGGTCAGTCACACAACCACGCGGACGTGACCAGGTGGTGACACCACGGCGACACGGACGGGACGGCTCGGGCAAGGAACCGGACGGACCACCCAGGACCCGCACCGGTCACGGTGACCTCCACCAGGTCGGATCCGCCCCACCAACCCCCTCGGTGGGCACACCACCCCAACAGAAGGAAACGTGAGAGACGTGGCATCGAGCGCTCCCCTCGGGAGTCAGGACACCGGGATCGTGCACGTGGTCGGGGCACGGCCCAACTTCGTCAAGGCCGCGCCCGTCGTCTCGGCTCTGCGCGGTCGCGGCGCGCACCAGGCGGTCGTCCACACCGGGCAGCACTACGACGACCGCATGTCCGCCGTCTTCTTCCGCGACCTGGGCCTGCCGACCCCCGACGTCGACCTCGGCGTGGGCTCGGGTTCGCACGCCGCCCAGACCGCCGCGCTCATGATCGGGCTGGAGAAGGAGTTCACCGAACGCCGGCCCGGCATGGTCGTCGTCTACGGCGACGTCAACTCCACGGTGGCCGCCGCCCTGGTCGCCGCCAAACTCCACATCCCCGTCGCGCACGTGGAGGCTGGGCTGCGGTCCTTCGACGACACGATGCCCGAGGAGATCAACCGCCGCGTCACCGACCAGCTCAGCGACCTGTGCTTCGCCACGAGCCCGGAGGCGGTCGGCCACCTGGCCGCGGAGGGCGTCCGGCCCGGCCGCGTCCACCTGGTCGGCAACCCCATGATCGACACCCTCCTGGCCAACCTCGACCGGTTCGACGCCGACGCGCTGCGCGCCCGCCTCGACCTGCCCGAGCGCTACGTGGCGGCCACACTGCACCGGCCCGCCAACGTCGACGACCCCGACACCGTGGCGCGCCTGGTCGCCCGCCTGCACGAGATCGCCGACACCACCGACGTGGTCATGCCCGTGCACCCGCGCGGCAAAGCCGCCTTCGACACGGCCGGGCTCGGCGACCACCCGCGCGTCCGCCTCCTCGAACCGCTCGGCTACCTCGACTTCGTCGCGCTCACCCGCGGCGCCGCCGCCGTGGTCACCGACTCCGGCGGCGTGCAGGAGGAGACGACCATCCTCGGCGTCCCCTGCCTCACCCTGCGCCCCAACACGGAACGGCCGGTCACCATCACCCACGGGACCAACCAGCTCGTCACCGAGGCCGACCTCCTCCAGGCGCTCGGCAAGGTCCTGGACGGGCGCGGCCCCGAGCGGCTCGGCGACGACGTTCCGCCGCTGTGGGACGGACGAGCCGGAGAGCGGATCGCCGCCGTCCTCACCCAGTGGACGAGGTGATCGCCGTGCCACACTTGCACCGACCGGCCCCCGCGCCACGCAGACCTCACACGGGGCCCGCCACCCGCCCGACCACGGACTCCCACGCCCGGCCCGGCGCCCGGCACCGTCCGACCGTCCCAGCACCCAGGCCCCCGATGGACGCGGCGGAGACGCCGATCCGACCAGAACACGAGGTGGCAGACCGTGAAACGGCGTGAACAGAGTCAGACCGAGCAGCTCAAGCAGGCGTTGGCCGAACGCGAGGCCCAGCTCCAGGAGGCGCGCGCACGCCTGGCCGCCGTGGAGGGGTCGACCTCCCTCCAGGTCGGCCGCGCGCTCACCGCCGCCGCCAAGAAGCCCGGCCGCTCCCTGGTCCGCCTCCCGCGCGACCTCTACCGCCTCTGGCGCCGCAGCGGCCAGACCAACCACAGCGAGCGCCGCCGCCCCGCCAGCGAGCCGGTCCGCTCCTTCGACGCCGAACGCCAGGAGGCCCGGCTGCTCACCGGCGTCGTGGGCGGCCGCGAGGACCGGCTCATCGCCGCGACCGTCGTCGGCCCGGCCATCCAGGCCGCCATCGACCCGTACGTGCGCACCGTGCCGCTGCGCCCGCACGACGCACAGATCGTCATGGACGGCGTCGACGTCGACCTCGTCCTGGTGTCCGCCTCGGCCGCCGCCCCGGGCTCGCCCTGGGCGCACGTGGGCGACCCGGCCGCGACCGACCGCACCCGCGCGCTGCACTGGGTCCTGGAGTCGGCCGCCGCCCGCGGCATCCCCGCCGTCCTCCTCGACGACGCGCCCGCGCCCCCCGCCCTGCGCGGACTCGGGTTCGACCGCGTCCACGCCGGCGACGCCGGGGTCCCCCTCCACCTGTTCAACCCCGTCGCCGCCGAACTCGCGCCGGGACCCGCGGCGGTCTACGTGCGGGCCACGCGCGACGAACCCGTCCCCGACGTCCTCGCGGACCTCGGCGTGCGCGTCGTCGACGCCGACGCAGCCGACCTGCCCGACGCCCTGCGCGCGGCCAACGTCGCCGTGGTCCCGGAGGCGTCGGCCGACACCGACGGCCTCCGCAGACGGGCCTGGGCCTGCGGTGCCCGCTCGGTCACCCACTCCCCGGCGCCCCACGCCGGGAGCGAGGACCTGGCGGTGTCCGTGCCGCGCCTGCGCGCCGAGCAGCCCACCGGTTCCGAACAGCGCGAGCTCCTGCGCCGGGTGTTCCTCGACGAGGCCACGCCGGTCCGCCTGGCCTCGGTCCTGGAGGGGCTCGACTTCGCCTCCGGAACCCCCGGGACCGATCTGCCGCTGCGCGGCCGCGCCGTGGCCGTCCTCGCCGACCCGGCGGGTGAGGCCGACGCCGACCAGCTCGCCACCGACCTGCTCACCGCGCGCCTCCGCCCCGCCGAGGTCGTCGTCCCGGGGACGGCCGCCAAACTGACCGGTGTCAAGCGGCTGCGGTCGGAGGGCGTGACCGTGCGCACCGTCCGTGTCAGTGCGCCCGACACCCCCGAGGAGCTCACCCGCGAGGCCGGACCGGTTCCGGGGGACACGCACGGCGGACTCTCCGCCCAGAGGTGGGCCGCCCTGGCCGAACGCGCCACGTCCCCCTGGGCGCACCCGTGGACCGGGCCGCTCGGCGACCACCGGCTCGTCGACCTCGTGTGCGCCGCCGAGTGCTCCGGAGCCGACGCCGTCGGTACGGCGGACCCCGGTACCGACGCCGCCGATCCGCTCACGGGAGCGGGGGAGCGCGGGTTCTTCGACCGCCCGGACAGCGGTGGTCGCCAGTACGTGTTCGTCAGCGCCATCACCCCGGAACTGGCCCGGACCGAACTCCTGCGCCGAGGCTGGCGCCCGAGGGAGTGGAACCGTCGCGGCAGCCGCCTCCTCGCGCTGGGTCCGGACCACGGCACCGGCACCGACCCCGGCGGCGACGGGTCCTCCAACTCCGCCGCCCAGACCGGCGCCGTCGGTTGACCCCCGACCGCGCCGACCGCCCCGCACGGGCAACCCGAAAGCATCCGAAGGGAAGAACGTGAGTACACCTCCTCCGCGCGCACTCCTGTACGGGGACGTGGATCTCAACATCATCGACGGTTCCGCGATCTGGGCGCAGTCGATGGCGCAGGCCCTGGCCGCCGCCGGATGCGAGGTCACCCTCCTACTCAAGGCGCCCGTGCGCACCGACCGGCTGACCGCGCCCCTGACGGAGGTGCCCGGCGTCCGGCTGCTGCGGCCCTACGAGGACAAGCTCCTGTCCGACCTCGGGCCCAGGGGACTCACCCCGGAACAGGCAGTCACCCTGATCACCAGGCAGGACGAGCGGTCGCACTTCGACCTCGTGGTGGTGCGGGGCAGGCGCCTGGCGGGGCTGGCCGCGCAGGAGGAGTCCCTGTCCGGACGGCTGTGGACCTACCTGACCGACTTCCCGCACGGTGTCGCGGAGTTCACGGCCACCGCCACGGCCGAACTCACCGACATCGCGCTCGCCTCCCGGTTCCTGCTGTGCCAGACCGAGGAGCTGCGGGCCTTCCTGGAGTCGTCGGTCCCCGCCGCCTGCGGGCGTTCGGTGCTGTTCCCGCCCGTGGTCGTGGTCCCCGACGACGTCCGCGCCGACGGGGAGGTGCACGCCCGCGCCCGCCTCGCCTACACGGGCAAGTTCGCACCCGGCTGGAACACCCTGGAGATGACCGAGCTCCCGGCCGAGTTGGCGCGGCTCGGTGTGGACGCCGAGGTGGTGATGATCGGCGACAAGATCCACTCCGACCCGCCGGACTGGGCCAAGCGCATGCGCAGGGGGCTGGAGAACACCGACGGGGTGGACTGGCGCGGCGGTATGGCGCGCGCCGAGGCGCTCCGCCAGGCCGCCGGATGCGACTTCGGGCTCTCCTGGCGCGACCCGTCCATGGACGCCAGCCTCGAACTGTCCACCAAGGTCCTCGAACTGGGCGCGCTCGGCCTGCCGGTGGTCCTCAACCGCACCCCGATGCACGAGGCCATGCTGGGCGGGGACTACCCGCTCTTCGCCGGCACCGGGGTCGGCTCGGTCGCCGCCGCCGTGGCCCGGGCCCACGCCGACCGCGCCGTCTACGCGGACGCGGCCGAGCGCTGCCGCCGGGCCGCGGCCGACCACACCCTGGAACGCGCCGCCGCGCGGTTGCGCCGCTGCCTGACCGAGGCGCTCCCGCCCGCACCGGCCGGGACCGACCCGGAGCGCCCGCTCAAGGTGGTCGTGGCCGGGCACGACCTGAAGTTCTTCACCCGCCTGGCCGACTACCTGGACTCCCTGCCCGGGCTCGACGTGCGGATCGACCAGTGGGAGGGCCTGAGCACCCACGACCAGTACCGCTCCCGTGAACTCGCCGGGTGGGCGGACGTGGTGATCTGTGAGTGGTGCGGACCCAACGCGCTGTTCTACGCCAAGTGGAAACGCCCCGACCAGCGGTTGGTCGTGCGTCTGCACCGGTTCGAGCTCTACGCCGAGTGGCCGCGCAGACTCGACATCGACAAGGTGGACGCGGTGGTGTGCGTCAGCCCCCACTACGCCGACCTGACCCGGGAGATCACCGGCTGGCCCGCCGACAAGGTGGTCGTCGTGCCCAACTGGGTGGACGACGAACAGCTGCACCGGCCCAAGCTCGCGGGCGCGGAGTACTCCCTGGGCATGATCGGGATCGCGCCCTCGCGCAAGCGCCTGGACCGCGGGCTGGACGTGCTCGCGGAACTGCGGCGGATGGACCCCCGGTACACGCTGTCGATCAAGACCAAGCAGCCGTGGGACTACTGGTGGATCTGGAACCGGCCCGAGGAGCGCGCCTACTTCGAGGGCGTCTACCGGCGGATCCAGCGCGACGAGCGGCTCGCGTCGGCTGTGGTCTTCGACCCGTTCGGTCCGGACGTGGCCACCTGGCTGCGGCGCGTGGGGTTCATGCTCTCCACCAGCGACGACGAGTCGTTCCACCTGGCGCCCGCCGAGTGCGCCGCCTCGGGCGGGGTGCCCGCGCTGCTGCCGTGGCCGGGCGCGGACACCATCTACGACCCGCACTGGATCCACGACGACGCGGTGGAGATGGCCGAGGCCATCCACACGGTCGTGTCCGAGGGGCGCTTCGGGGAGGAGGCCGAACGGGCCCGCGCGGAGGTGACCGGGGCCTACGGGCTGGCGCGGGTGCGCTCGCTGTGGAGCGACCTGGTGGTGCGCGGGAAGGTGCCCCAGGCGGCGTCGACCCCGACCGTGGCCTAGCAGTGTTTGCTTTGGGCCAAGGCGGGGCGGTCGCTCCAGGGGGCTCCCGAACACGGTCCGAAGCGAAGCGGAGGACCACGACAAACACAGTCAGACCGGGCCGGTCATCTTCGACAGACCGCCCGCACCCGCGGGCAGGAACAGCGCGAAGGTGGTCGGCCGGGTCTGCACCAGCTCGATCCGGGCCCCCTCCGACTCGGCGATGTGCCGGGCCAGGGCCAGCCCCAGACCTGTACCGCCGTCACCGCTGACCTCGCGGTCGAAGATGCGCCCCGACAGGTGTTCGGGGACGCCGTCGCCCTCGTCGCTGACCTCGACGCGCACGGAGTGGCCGGTGTCGAGGCGGCGGATGGTCACCGTGCCCGCGCCGTGCTTGTAGGCGTTCTCGACCAGCGTGGCGAGGATCTGCGCGAGGTCGCTCGGCACGGTCATGGCGGTCAGCCCCGGGTCCCCCGCGACGACCAGGTCGCGCCTCTCCTGCTGGAAGACCGGGGACCACTCGGCCTGGAGGTGGTTGAGCACCGGGTCGAGCTCCACCGGTTCCACCTCGGGGTTCTGGCTCTTGCGGGCCCGCCCCAGCAGGCTCTCGACGGTCTCGACGAGGCGTTCGGTCTGGGCGAGGGCGGCCTCGCCCTCCTCCCGGACCACCTCGGGGTCGGCGGCCTCGGCGACGATCTCCTCCAGGCGCATGGTCAGCGCGGTGAGCGGCGTGCGCAGCTGGTGCGAGGCGTCGGTGGCGAAGTGGCGCTCGGTGGCGATGAGCCCGGCGATGCGCTCGGCGCTGCGGTCGAGCACCTCGGCCACCCGGTCCGCCTCGGGTATGCCGTAGCGGTGGCCCCACGGGGTGGCCACGCCCGATCCCAGACGCTCCGCGGTGGCCGCCAGGTCGGCCAGGGGCAGGGTGAGCCTGCGGGCCTGGAACATCGACAGCCCCACGGCCACGCCGATGGCGAGCAGGGACAGCGATCCGATCCCGAGCCAGGCACGGACCACGCTGCGCTGGACCCTGTCCGCGCTCGCCCACACCTGGACGTGCGTGCCGCGGGCGGTGGTGTCCGTGGCCCGGAGCAGGCTCGGTGCGTCCGGTACGGCGGGGTTCAGGGTGGGGTCGCCGGCCGTCGTCGCGGTGGTCTCCCCGGGGGGCGTGATGCGTATGAACCGGCGCGGGTGCTCGGAAGCCAGCTCGGCGAGGTCCAGGTCGCCCTGGAGTTCGAGCATGTTGTCGCTCTCCGCGCCGATGAGTTCCGCCTCGCTCCGGAGCTGCTGGCTGGCCTCGTCGTGCACCATCTTGTACGTGAGCGCACCCAGCGGCAGGCCGAGCAGCATGACGGCGATGACGGTCACCACGAGGGTGGAGAAAACCATCCGCCTGCGCATGTCACCTCATCCGTGCGACCCGGGCGGCCGATCGCGTCCAGCGTGTCGGCGCGCGGTCGGGTCAGTCCCGTTCGAAGCGGAAGCCCACACCCCGCACGGTGGTGATGTAGGACGGCTGGTTGGCGTCGTCGCCGAGCTTGCGGCGCAGCCAGGAGATGTGCATGTCCAGGGTCTTGGTCGACCCCCACCAGTTGGTGTCCCACACCTCGCGCATGATCTGCTCGCGGGTCACCACCTTGCCCGCGTCGCGGACCAGCACACGCAGGAGGTCGAACTCCTTCGTGGTCAGCTGGAGTTCGCGTTCACCGAGCCAGGCGCGGCGGGAGTCGTTGTCGATGCGTACACCGTGGACGACCGGAACCTCGGCCCCGCCGCGTCGCAGGAGGGCCCGGACACGGGCGAGGAGCTCGGCCAGGCGGAACGGTTTGGTGACGTAGTCGTCCGCCCCCGCGTCGAGCCCGACCACGGTGTCGACCTCGTCCGCGCGGGCGGTGAGGATGAGGATGGGCGTGCCGTGACCCTCGGCGCGCAGCCGACGTGCCACCTCGAGGCCGTCCATTTCGGGCAGCCCGAGGTCCAGGACCATCAGGTCGATGTCTCCCGCACGGGCACGGTCGAGTGTCTCAATGCCGTTGACGGTCACGTCCACCGTGTACCCTTCGCGGCGGAGCGCACGCGCGAGGGGCTCGGAGATCGAGACATCGTCTTCGGCCAGCAAAACGCAGGTCATGCTCCTGATCGTAGGTCTGGGGTCGCGCATTTCCCTATTATGCGCGCCGGATGGCCCAAGGTTGGCCGAAAATACGCTAATCCCATACCGGGCAATCCGTTCATTCATCCCTATTGTGAATTTTCTTTGCTTTTTCTTGGCGATACCAGGATGCTGGGTGCTCGTGTGCGGGTGGAGTCCGCTGCGCCGTGTGCGTTTCCGGGGCGCCCCTGGGCATCCCTCACCGTGCGGAAGTGGGACACTGCATCACGCGACGGGACATGGAGGCGGCTCCGGTGGGCATCGACGCGGTGTCGGATCCGTGTTCGGCCGCCGACCCCCGTCCGAGCGCGATCATCCCCAGATCCCCAGACCCCGAGGAGCCCCTTCGTGAACGAGCACACCCCCGACCCGGGAGGCGGCTTCGGGCCGCCGCCCCAGGGACCGCAGCATCCCCAGGGGGTGCAGGGCCAGCAGCCCCGTTACCCCCAGGCGTTCCTGGACCCGCGGGCGCAGCAACCCGGCCAGCCCCAGGAACCGCAGTACTGGCAGCACCAGCAGGCTCCACCGCACCCCCAGCCACCGCAGGACTTCCAGGGGCAGCAACCACCGCAGGGTCCGCCCCAGGGTCCGCCCCAGGGACCGCAGCATCCCCAGGGTCCGGCAGGGCCCACCCCGCCCCCTCCGCCGGGGCGCGGGCGCTACGGGACCGGTGTGCTGGCCGTACTCACGGTCATCGCGGTCCTCGCGGGAGCCTCCTTCCTCGGCGGTGGGCTCGTGCTCGGGCAGACGGTGGTGGGCGGACTCACCGCCGGTCCCGCGCCCGAACCCACCGAGGACCCCTCCCCCTCGGAGGGGCCGACCGAGGAGCCGACACCGGAACCCACCGAGGAGACCGCGCCGACCGACGAACCCGAGCCCACCGAGGAGGAGATCGAGCCGGAGGAGCTGCTCACCTCCACGGAGCTGCTCGACGAGCTGTCCGCCGACTTCGACATCACCGACCGGATCGACACCACCGGCGACATCTGCGAGTCCGCGGAGGGCGAGGACGCGTTCTTCCAGTGCACCTCCGCGATCGACACCAACCTGGTGCGGGTCATCGCCTTCGACAGCGTCGGCGCCGCCGCGTTCATGACGGGGCTCCTGGGCGCGGACGAGGAGGGTGACTCCGTCGACGTGCAGAGCGCGTGCCACTTCGTGCTCATCTGGTTCGAGCAGAACGGCCTGGACCAGGGCGAACGCGACGACATGGCCACCGCCGCCGAGGAGGCCGTCGGCTGCTTCTGAGCCGGGCGCCGGGCGCCCCTCCGTCCGGGGCGCCGCCTCGTGTCGTTACGCGCGTGAGCTGTCACTTCGGGTGACAATTGCCTTGTTGGTGCGGTCCGTCGGGCTTGTGTGGTCCGGGGCCGCTCCACCGAGCACATCCACCCTGGTGCCGGCCCAGAACACCCCCCGCGGCCGCCAGCCCGGCCGGAGCGCCGACACCGGCAACCACCCCCGCCCCCGCGTCCGGGGCGGGACGAGGAGCGGCGATGGCCAGCAGACGATTCCTGAGAGTGATGACGGCGGTCCTGGGGCTCACGACGCCCATGGCGCTGTCGGCCCCGGCCGCCACGGCGGAGAGCGCGGCCGTGCGGGCACCGGTCCCGGCGCCGCTCTCGCCGACCCAGGCGCGGGCGGAGTCCGCCTCACCGCGGCTGTACTACACGACCTGGCGGGACGCCAGCACCTACTGGTCCGCGGACACCCGCTACGCGACGGGCGGCTGGCTCTGGCCGGGACGGCACTACGTCTTCTGCCAGGCCAAGGGGCAGCCGCACACCGACGGCCAGGGCAACAGCACCATGTGGTGGGTGCTCACCGACGACGACACCGGCAACCGGGACGTGTTCGTCAGTGCGACCGCCTTCGAGGCGTCCGAGCCGTGGCAGCCGATCGAGGGCCTGCCGCGCTGCTGAGGCCCCGGCCGCCGGCCCGGGGCGCCCGCCCCGCACCGGCGGCCGGGACGGCGCCGTCCCGGCCGCCCCGAGAGGGAGCCGGGACGGGCGCCGCCGGATCAGCGTCCCTCGACCTCGAAGGTCAGCGGGCCGGCCAGGACGGCCCCGTCGCCGTCGAGCAGGTAGGCGGTGAACGTACCGGCCCCCAGCACACGCGTGCTCACGGGAACACGGCCCCACGCGCGACGGGCCCCGCGCGTGGCCAGCGGATCCCCCTCACCGGGGGAGACCCCCTCGGCGAACACCGCCACGCGGTTGTCGCGGCCCGGGGAGTCGGTGGAGTAGCCCAGGATCGCCGTCGCGGGCTCCCGGACCGGCGTGCGGTGCAGCTCCAGCGTGCCGTTCGGCGTGCCGACCGGGTCGGTGGCCCGGTCACCGACCACGATCCGGCCCGAACCGCCCTCGGGGTAGCGCTCGGCGGTCACCCGGCCCTCCAGGGCCCCCGTCAGGTACTGCTCCAAGGCGCCCTGGTAGGTCGCGCCCACGACGGTGAAGTCGGCCCCGCGGAACGGGTACATGTCGCCGCCGCGCGCGGAGAAGTCGATCGTGGCGACCGTGATCGGGTCGCCCTCGACCACCGCGCCGTCCCGCACGATGACCGTGCCGTCGTGCAGGATCACCTCGCGGACCCGGTCGCCGGGGGTGACCACCCGGCCGTCCGCGTCGACCTCCTGGGCGGTGCGCTCCGGGTCGTAGGCGAAGTTCACGCCGCCGACCTGCATGAACCCCCCGTTGGCCGCGGGCGCGGCGTGCACGCCGTGTTCGAGCAGCTCCTTGATCTGCGAGCGCGGGAGGTCCGGCACCACCACGGCCTGGTTGGCGAACGGCGCGATCCCGTAGGTGTCCAGCGCCGTCAGCGGTCCCGCCGGGATGACCGACGAGTTGCGGATGCCGCCGCCGTTCTGGATGCCGATCTGCGGTTCGGGGACCCCGTACTCCGCCGCGTTGCGCCGGCCGGTGTCCAGCAGGGCGTCGGCCATCAGGTTCCCGAGGTTGGTCTCCTGGGTGCGCACCCCCGGGTCCCGGACGCCGTCCAGTGCGACCTCGCTCTGGGCGACCACGGTCTCGTCGAGGGCGGCGACGTGCTCGGAGACCGGCTCGGTCACCTGGCTCCGCACCTCGGCGTCCGGCTCGACGGCGTCCTCACCCGTGCCCGAGACCCGGACGGCGCCCGAGCGATCGGAGACGGAGGACACCCGGCCGTCGGCGTCGAAGTTGATCACCAGTCGGCCGATGTACTTGTGGTTGGCGCCCGCGGTGACGATCGGCACGTCGGCGCCCCCGGCGTCGCTCGCCCACAGCGGATACGCGAGGGGATCGCCGGTGGACGGGTTCGCGGTCACCTCGTCGCCGGGGACCAGCGGGTCGTCGGCGTTGGCCATGACCTCGTGGCCGCCGCCGGAGACGATCGCGTCGACGTCGGTCAGCTTCTCGGCGACGCTCGCCTCGAAGCCGATGTTCTGGAGGTGGGAGATCATGACGATCTTGTCGACACCGTCGGCGGTGAGCCGGTCGACCTCGGCCTGCACCGGCCCGACGACCTCGTCCAGGACCACGTCACGGGGGCTGCTGATGCTGTGGAGATCCGGGTAGAGGGCGCCGACGACGCCGACGCGCTCACCACCGGCGTCGACCACCGTGCTGGGCGCGATACGGCCCGCGTCGGCCAGGGCGGCCAGGCGGGGCTCGCCGGACACGTCCACGTTGGCCGCGACGACGGTGGTGCCACCGGTCAGCCCGTCGAGGAAGTCGGCGTACACGTCCGGTCCGAAGTCGAACTCGTGGTTGCCCATCGACACCGCGTCGTAGCCGACGTGGTTGGTGGCGATCGCGTCGTAGAACGGTGCGCCCTCCTCCATCGAGGCGGAGAACTCCGGCCCCGGAAGGTAGAGGTCGCCGGAGTTGACCGACACCACGCCCCGCTGCGCGGACTCGTCCGCGCCCGCACCGTCACCGGCGTTCTCGGCGTCCCGGAGGTCGTGGAAGAGGGCGGTGTAGCGGGCGGCGCCGCCGAAGTCGGGCTGGCCGGAGGCGTGCAGCAGCGCGGACTCGGGGTCGTTGCCGTGCAGGACCGTCAGGGTGAAGTCGGTCCCGGCCTGGGTACCGGGGGCCTCCTGGGGCGCGACGGCCGCCGCGGAGACGGACACGGACGAGGCGACCAGGCCGCCCGCCAGTACCAGCGCGCCGGACGCGCGCACGAGTCTGGTCATGCTCTGTGGCTCCAGTTTCTCGGGGGAAGGGGGGATGCGGGGACGGCGGGGCCGTCCCGGGAACGGGGGGCAGAGGGCATCACCCTAGAGGACGCAGGGCCTCCTGACACGTGCTCCGGGGTGACGATGCGGAGAACCCGCGGTGCCGGACCGGGACCGCCCCGGGCGGGGGCCGTCGGACGGTTCGGGTGCGCGCACCACCGCCCGGAGGGGCACGGCCCCCTACCATGGGTGCACACGCCCATCGACTTCCTCGGAGGATCCCCGTGCATCCCTCTGGCCAGGACCCCCACGATCCCGACGGGGCGCGCGGAGCGGGCGGTGTCCCGCCGCAGCGGGGGCTGTTCGGTTTCGGGGCGCACCTCGACGCCCTGCACCCGGACGCCCCCACACCCCGGAAGGTCGCGGTGGTCCGCACGCTGATGTTCGTCGGCGGCGCCTGCGGCCTCGCCCTGTCGGCGCTGTTCCTCATGGGACTGGCCGTTCCGCCGGAGGCGTTGGAGGAGGCCTTCCGGCAACAGGTCGACCCGGCCGCCGGGCAGGGGGCCGAGATGGTGGCCACCGTCGACATGATGCGCTCGTTCATGGCCGTGCTGGCCCTGGTCACCGGTGTGTACGGGGTCCTGTCCACGCTGCTGGCGTCCCGGATACCCCGCAGGACGGTCGGGGTGTTCTGGGGCGTGGTGCTCTTCCAGACCGCCGCGGGCGCGCTCCTGGCCTGGAACCTGGTCGGCGGCGACCTGTCGTCCGTCGTACCGCTCGGCTTCGCCGCCACCATGGTCGCGTTCATGTTCTCCCGGGAGGGCCGCGCCTACTACGGGCTGCTCTGAGCCCCCGAGCCCCGGGAGCCCGTCCCCTCCGCGCTCCGCCCCCGGCCGAAGATCCGCGGTCCCTCACGCGGGGGCAGCGGCGGCCGGACCGCGACCTGCGTCCACTGGCGTCCGAGGAGGGCCCGCACCGCGGCCGCGCCCGACCCCCGTTCCCCGGAGTCCTCGGGCGGACGCACGCCGCCCTCCTCGTTCTCCAGGGCCAGGCACTCCCCCAGCAGCTCAGCCGCGTCGGGGCGGTCGCCGGGGTCCTTGGCCATCGCCGCCGTCACCACCCGCGCCAACCCGGGCGGCAGATGGTCGAGGTCGGGCTCCTCGAACATGACCCGGCGCGCCATCTCCTTGGGGTGCGCGTGCCCGAACGGGTCGTGCGCGGCGGCGGCGAAACCGACCGTCGCCCCCCACAGGAACACGTCCGCCCTCTGGGTCGTGGGCTGGGAGCCGTACTGCTCCGGGCTCATCCACCCCGGGGTGCCCAACCGGTCGAGCTGACGCGCGGTCCGCTCGTCGGACAGGCCCTCCGGCGACGGGAGCCGCAGGTCCCGGTAGGCGCGGCGCATCCGTCGGAGCCTGATCCACTTCGTGGGGTCGGGGTCCTCCACCGCGTGGGCGATCCCGAAGTCGAGCAGTTTGGGCCCCCGGTCCGACAGCACGACGTTGCTCGGCTTGAGGTCGCGGTGCACCACACCGGCGTCGTGGATCGCCCGGAGGGCCTCCGCCGTTCCGACCGCCAGTCCGAGCAGCATCCCGCGGCGCAACCGGCCGAAGCGCTCCACGTGGTGGCGGAGAGTGGGCCCGGGAACGTACTCGGTGATCAGCCACGGCAGCTCGGCCTCGACGTCGGCGCGGACGAACCGCGCCACCGCCGGGCTGTTCACCCTGGCCAGGAGCCGCGCCTCGTGGGCGAAGCGGTGCCGGAACCGGGGGTCGGCCGCCTGCTCGGGGTGCACGACCTTGACCGCCAGGTAGCCGTGGACACCGGGGGAGTCGGCGGCGTAGACCGTTCCCATCCCGCCGGAGCCGACCCGGCCCCTGATCCGGTGCCCGCCCACGGTGCGCGGGTCTTCGGGGGTGAGGGGGCCGAGCCTGCGGATGCCGCGCGCCTTCATGGGGCTCCCGTTCGGTGGGGGACGCGTGTGCCGGATCCTATCCCCGGTGTGTTTCGCGTCGGTTGACACGCGCGTCGCGGGTACCGGTCCGGGCGGTCCCACCGCCGGTCGGAGGCGGCGATGTGGAGCGGACTCCACCGCCGCGGTGGCGCACGGGTCCGGCGAAACCCGGTGGTCTGCCGTCCTGACCTGGGCCGCCCCGACTCCTAGATTCGGAGCGTCCCAGCACCCCCCCGCATCCGGAAGGCGAGCGCCCTATGCCCCCGTCCCCACCTGAGAGCCGGTCACGTCCCGGCCGACGCTCCTTCGCCGCCACGTTCGCGGCGTCCGCCCCCGCCGAACCGGGCGCACCCACACAGGACGAGGTCCGGGCGTTTCTGGACGAGCGCGTCCCCGCGCTCATGGAGGAGCACGGCGTCCCCGGCGTGGGCGTCGCGGTGGCCGGCGTCGGGCTCCTCCTGGCCCTGGGGATCTGGTACGGGTTCCTTCCGGACGTCGCCTGACCCGCGGTTCGGTCCCCGGCGGGCGGTGGCCGACCGCCCGCCCCCGCCGCGGTGACGATCGGATACAACCGTTGAGCCCGTTCGTGCGTCGAAGTCGGCGAGAGGTACGCCCACACCCGGGCCCGTCCGCCGGAAAGGACGCCATGGAGTTCCACCTCGCCGACGGCAGCACCGTGCGGGTCACCGCTGTCACCTCCCGCGCGTTGCGGGCGGCGGTGCCGGTGCCGGGACGTCCGGGACTGTCGCGGCTGCGGAGCCGTACCCCGGGCGAGGCCGTGCGGGCGCTGGCCGACCAGCGGTTGGCCGTCCGGGACCGGCATCTGGGGGCCTGGGTGCTCACCGAACGCGGCGTCGGGGTGCGGGACCTGCTGGCCAACGCGCCCGGGGCGGCCTTCGGCGACGGTGGGGACGACTGGGACGGGCACGAGCCCACCCGGCTCACCGTCCATCCGGAGGTCGACGACGGGACCGCGGTCCGGCTCAACGCGGCGGCCCTGCACCGAAGCCGACCCGCGCCGCCCCGGCCGCCCCTCCCGTCCTGGCGCTCCGACGCCTCGCTCCCCGCGAACGACCACTGGCTCTACCCGGTCGGCGGGGCGGTGGTCGTCGGACTGTTCCTGCTCCTGCTGCCCTTCCTCGGGATCCTGGCCGCGGTGGCGATGCTCGTCCTCGGCCTTGTCGCGGCGGGCGCCGTCCTGGTCTCCGCCGCCGTGGCCAGGACCGCCGACGAGCCGTCGCGGCGGCCCCTGCCGGGCGAGACCGAACGCGCGACGGAGGACCGGCTGCTGCGGGAGTGGCGGGACTGGTACGTCAGCCCCGACACGCTGGACGCCCCGGCCCGCGCGCTGCTCGGCCGCGCCCAGGCCGCCGTCGACTCCGTCCTGGCCTCCTCGCTGCACGACCAGGGCCTGCTGCTGGACACGGTCCGCAACCGGGTGGTCCTCGCGGACGTGGAGTGGGGCCTGGCCACGAGCCTGGCCGGGCACACCCGGACCCGGCGCACCATGGCGAGTACCCCCACCCCCGGGGAGCACAGCCGCCGGGCCGCCGCGCGTGCCAGGGAGGTCCTCGACGGGGACGTCGCACGGGTGGCGGAACGCGTCCGCGTCCTGGAGGACTACGCGGGCAAGGTCCGCGCCGCGGAGATGGACCGCTACGACCGCCGCGCCGCCGAGCGGCTGGAGGCCCTGGCCGTCGAGGCGGGATCCGACCACCAGCAGCAGGACGAGGTGCTGTCCACCCTCGTCCAGGCCCAGGAACTCGCGCTGCGCGTGGCCTCCCTCACCGGTGGACTCGGGCACCCCCGCCCCGGCCCCCTCGACGGTCCGGAGCCGCCGGGCGGTCCGGGGCGGTGAGCCCGGCCCCGCGTCGTCCGCCGGTCCCGGACGGCGCCCCCGTTCGTCGGTGCCCTCTGGCACGCTCGACGTGAGAGGAGATTCCATGACCCCCGAGCAGTTCATCGACGCCGCGCTGTGGTTCCCGGAGACGGCCGAGACCGAGCCCTTCGGTCCGGGGCCACTGGTCTACAAGGTGGCCGGCCAGAAGATGTTCGCGCTCCTCATGGAGCGCCCCCAGGGGGCGGTGGCCAACCTCAAGTGCGACCCGGAACTGGCGCTGGAGCTGCGTGACCGGTTCCCCGGGGTCACCCCGGGCTACCACATGAGCAAACGGCACTGGAACTCGGTGCTCCTGGACGGCTCCGTACCCGATGACGAGATCGTGGAGATGCTGAGACACTCCTACGTACTGGTCGCCCGGAGCCTGCGCCGGGCCGACCGGGACCGCGTGCTCGCCGTCCTGGGCGACGACGCCCCCCGACCGGGGGAACCGCCCGCCACCGTCTGACCGATCGGGAGGGAGTGTTCATCCCGTGTCCGACAGGACCTTCCGGCCCGCCGTCGTCCAGGGCGTCCTGGAACGGATCACCTACGCCAACGAGGACAACGGATACACCGTCGCCAAGGTCGACACCGGGAACGGGGCCCACGACCTCCTCACGGTGGTCGGCGCCCTGGCGGGTGTCCAGCCCGGCGAGGCGCTGCGGATGCAGGGCCGCTGGGGATCCCATCCCCAGTACGGGCGCCAGTTCCAGGTGGAGAACTACACCACCGTCCTGCCCGCCACGGTCCAGGGCATCCGCCGCTACCTCGGCTCCGGGCTCATCAAGGGGATCGGCCCGAAGATGGCCGAACGCATCGTCGGCCACTTCGGCACCGACGCCCTGGACGTCATCGAGGACGACCCCCGGCGGCTCGTCGAGGTCCCCGGGCTCGGTCCCAAACGCACGCGACTCA
This sequence comes from Nocardiopsis sp. KDC1DS13DA1, assembly GCF_055632325.1. Lineage (NCBI taxonomy): Bacteria > Bacillati > Actinomycetota > Actinomycetes > Streptosporangiales > Nocardiopsidaceae > Nocardiopsis > Nocardiopsis sp. KDC1DS13DA1. Next base: position 29,374 of record NZ_JBVMUY010000002.1, on the reverse strand, counting down.
TCGCGGACGCCTGGGAGGAGCAGAAGGCGATCAAGGAGGTGATGGTCTTCCTCCAGGGGGTCGAGGTCACCACCTCCCTCGCCGTGCGCATCTACAAGAAGTACGGCGACGCGTCCATCAACGTCGTCCAGAAGGAGCCCTACCGGCTGGCGTCCGACGTGTGGGGGATCGGGTTCAAGACCGCCGACACCATCGCGCAGGCGGTCGGTATCCCGCACGACAGCCCCCAGCGGGTCATGGCGGGCATCCAGTTCACCCTCTCGGAGTCCACCGGCGACGGCCACTGCTACCTGCCGGAGGAGCGGCTCATCTCCGCCGCCGTGAAGATCCTCGGGGTGGAGGCGGGCCTGGTCATCGAATGCCTCCAGGAACTGGTCTCCACCGAGGGCGTGGTCCGCGAGACACTCCCGGGACCGGAGGACGAGCCGGTGCGCGCCGTGTACCTGGTACCGATGCACCGCGCCGAGATCGGGCTCGCCTCGGGGCTGCGCTCCCTCCTGGAGGCACCCGGCGACCGGCTCCCGGCCTTCGGGGACGTCGACTGGGACACGGCCCTGGGCTGGCTGCGCGAGCGCACCCGGGTCGATCTCGCCGACGCCCAGCGCGAGGCCGTACGCACCGCGCTCACCAGGAGGGTGTGCGTGCTCACCGGCGGCCCCGGCTGCGGCAAGTCCTTCACCGTGGCCTCCGTCGTGACCCTCGCGGCGGCCAAGCGCGCCAGGATCATCCTGGCCGCGCCCACCGGGCGGGCCGCCAAGCGCCTGACCGAGCTCACCGGGGTGGACGCCTCCACGGTGCACCGACTCCTCGAACTGCGCCCCGGCGGCGACGCCGCCTACGACCGGGACCGCCCCCTCGACTGCGACCTGCTCGTGGTCGACGAGGCCTCCATGCTGGACCTGGTCCTGGCGAACAAACTGGTCAAGGCGGTGCCGCCGGGAGCGCACCTCCTCTTCGTCGGTGACGTCGACCAGCTTCCCTCCGTCGGCGCCGGACAGGTGCTGCGCGACCTCCTCGCCGACGGTTCCCCGATCCCCAGCGTCCGCCTCACCCACGTCTTCCGGCAGGCCCAGCAGTCGGGCGTGGTCACCAACGCCCACCGCGTCAACACCGGTGCACCGCCCGAGTTCCAGGGCATGACCGACTTCTTCCTCTTCCCCTGCGACGACGCCGAGGAGGCCGCCGAACGCACCGTCGACGTCGTCGCCCGCCGCATCCCCCGGCGGTTCGGGCTCGACCCCCGCCGCGACGTCCAGGTACTCGCCCCGATGAAGGGCGGACCGGCCGGATCCGCCCAGCTCAACACCGCCCTCCAGGCCGCCGTCACGCCACCGGGGGAGGGGGTGCCCGAGCGCCGCTTCGGAGGGCGGGTCTTCCGGGTGGGCGACAAGGTCACGCAGGTCCGCAACAACTACGAGAAGGGGGCCAACGGGGTCTTCAACGGGACGCTCGGCGTGGTCACCGGTATCGACCCGGTCGCCCAGGAGGTGTCGGTGCGCACCGACGAGGACGAGGAGGTCGACTACGACTTCGCCGAACTCGACGAGCTGGCGCACGCCTACGCCGTCACCGTCCACCGCTCCCAGGGCAGCGAGTACCCCTGCGTGGTGATCCCGGTCACCACCAGCGCGTGGATGATGCTCCAGCGCAACCTGCTCTACACCGCGATCACCAGGGCGAAGAAGCTCGTGGTCCTGGTGGGCTCCCGCCGCGCGCTCGCCCAGGCCGTCCGCAACGCCTCCTCCGGCCACCGGCACACCGCCCTGGCCCACCGGCTCGGCGGTGTCGCCTAGGGCCTCCGCTCCGCCGCACCCGTCGCCCGCCACCGCCCCAACGGTGCCCCCAGGGGTGCCGGTCCCCGGAGGAGACCCTAGGCTGGGGAACCGTGCGAGAGACCCTGATCGTCGTCGGCGCCGCCATCATCCGTGACGGCCGCGTCCTGGCCGCCCAGCGAGCCGAGCCCGCCGCCCTGCGCGGCCGGTGGGAGTTCCCCGGCGGCAAGGTCGACGACGGGGAGTCGCCCACCGACGCGCTCACCCGCGAGTGCCGGGAGGAACTCGGCGTCACCGTCCGGCCCCTGCACCCGATCGGATCCGACGCGCCCTTCCCGGCCCCGTCCGGCACCCGCACCCGTGCCGCGGTGCTGCGGCTGTGGCGGGCGGAACTGGTCGACGGCGAGCCCGAACCGCTGGAACACCTGTCCCTGCGCTGGCTCTCCGCAGCCGACCTGCGCGCCGTCGACTGGCTGCCCGCGGACATCCCGTTCCTGGACCCGCTCGCACCCTTGCTGGTCAACCCTTCGTGACCGGTCTGACCTGCACGTTTCCCAACCAGACACCTCTTACCGCATAAACTGGCAACGGGCCGTGGCACTCTGCGGTCTCTACCCAGTACCAGGAGATCGAGACTTTCCCATGTCCAGCGCCACTCCCGTCGAGGGGTCCGCACGCCGCAGCGACCTCCGCAACGTCGCCATCGTCGCCCACGTGGACCACGGCAAGACGACACTCGTCGACGCCATGCTCTGGCAGTCCGGTGTGTTCCGTGAGAACCAGGACGTCGACGAGCGTGTGATGGACTCCAACGACCTGGAGCGCGAGAAGGGCATCACCATTCTCGCGAAGAACACGGCCGTCCACTACACCACGCCCGAGGGCGAGGACGTGGTCATCAACATCATCGACACCCCCGGCCACGCCGACTTCGGCGGAGAGGTCGAGCGCGGTCTGTCGATGGTCGACGGCGTCGTCCTGCTCGTGGACGCCAGCGAGGGCCCGCTCCCGCAGACCCGCTTCGTCCTCCGCAAGGCCCTGGCGGCCAAGCTCCCCGTCATCCTCGTCATCAACAAGGTCGACCGGCCCGACAGCCGGATCGCCGAGGTCGTGGACGACACCTACGAGCTGTTCATGGACCTGGACGCCGACGAGTCGCAGATCGAGTTCCCGATCGTCTACACCTGCGCCCGTGACGGCAAGGCCTCCCTGGAGCGTCCCGCCAACGGCGAGGTTCCGGAGAACGACAACCTCGTTCCGCTGTTCAGCACCATCCTGGACACCATCCCGGCACCCGAGTACAGCCCCGGCGCGCCCCTCCAGGCCCACGTCACCAACCTGGACGCCTCCCCGTTCCTGGGCCGTCTGGCGCTGTGCCGCGTCCAGCAGGGCGAGCTGCGCAAGGGGCAGCAGGTCGCGTGGATCCGCGCCGACGGCACCACCCAGCAGGTCAAGATCACCGAGCTGCTCATGACCGACGGGCTGGAGCGCCAGCCCGCGGAGAAGGCCGGGCCCGGCGACATCGCCGCCATCGCGGGTATCCCCGACATCATGATCGGTGAGACCCTCGCCGACCCCGAGGACCCGCGTCCGCTGCCGCTGATCACGGTGGACGAGCCCGCCATCTCCATGACCATCGGCACCAACACCTCGCCGCTGGTCGGCAAGGTCAAGGGCGCCAAGGTCACCGCCCGGCTGGTCAAGGACCGGCTGGACCGCGAGCTGATCGGCAACGTGTCGCTGCGCGTGCTGCCCACCGAGCGCCCCGACGCCTGGGAGGTGCAGGGCCGCGGTGAGCTGGCGCTGGCCATCCTGGTCGAGCAGATGCGCCGCGAGGGCTACGAGCTCACCGTCGGCAAGCCGCAGGTGGTCACCCGCGTGATCGACGGCAAGACGCACGAGCCGGTCGAGCGCCTCACGGTGGACGCTCCCGAGGAGTTCATGGGCGCCATCACGCAGCTGCTCAGCGTCCGCAAGGGCCGCATGGAGAACATGGTCAACCACGGCACCGGCTGGGTGCGCATGGACTGGCTGGTCCCCTCCCGCGGCCTCATCGGGTTCCGCACCGAGTTCCTCACCGAGACCCGGGGCACCGGCATCGCCCACCACGTCTTCGAGAAGTTCGAGCCGTGGTTCGGGGATCTGCGCACCCGCCCCAACGGCTCCCTGGTCGCCGACCGGGCCGGGGTCGCCGTGGCGTTCGCGATGTTCAACCTCCAGGAGCGCGGCACGCTGTTCGTCGAGCCGACCACCGAGGTGTACGAGGGCATGATCGTCGGCGAGAACTCGCGCTCCGACGACATGGACGTGAACATCACCAAGGAGAAGAAGCTCACCAACATGCGCTCGGCCACCGGAGACGAGCTCGTGCGCCTGGTGCCGCCGCGCCGTCTGTCGCTGGAGCAGGCCCTGGAGTTCTGCCGCGAGGACGAGTGCGTGGAGGTCACCCCGGAGAACGTGCGTATCCGCAAGGTCGTCCTCGACCAGAAGGAGCGCGCCCGCATGACCGCGCACAAGAAGCGCCAGTCGCAGTAGGGGTTCTGTTCACCCTCGGGGGCGGTCGGTGGATACCGGCCGCCCTCCCGCGCGTTTCCGGGCAGGTCAGAGGGGTAGACCGCTTAGAGCGATGAAGTCGGAGCCCTCGTGTCCTCGATGCGGGCGCACGGTCCAGCCTCCGGGGCTGTGGACCAGCGCCTGGCAGTGTGACGTCCACGGCCCGGTGGCGCCCCTCCAGGGGGTTCGAGCCCCCGGGGCCAGCAGCCTCGACGCCCTGCTCCCGCAGGCGCGCGTCCCGGTCTGGGTGCCGTGGCCGCTGCCCACCGGGTGGGTGGTGACCGGGTTCGCGGAAGCCGGTGACGACCGCAGTGGCGTGGTGGCCGCCGCCGTCGCCCTGTCCGGCCCCAACCCGCTCGGCGGGGTCGGCGAGGCCGTCATCGTCGCCGAGGACCCGGGGGTGGGCCTCGGCGCACGGCTGTCCGGCCTGGAGGGACCCGATCCCGGGGACGGGTTCGACGCCTCGGCCGCCGACGCCAAGGTGCGCTTCGACGGTCACGAGATCGCCCTGTGGAACCTCGACGTGGGCCGCCACCGCGCGGTCTACGCGGGTGAGGCGCTCGCCCACTGGTTGTGGTTCGTGTTCGCCTCACCGGACACCGCGATCCTCATGTGCGAGATCAACTCGCTCCGGGACCTGCGTGACATCAAGGACGGCGGGGTCGCCTTCGAGCCGCCGTTCGGGGCGCTCAGCCCCTTCCTCATCCGGGGGCTCGCCCCGGTGGAGTGATCCCCGGTCCCGGCGTGCTCGCGGACACCCCGGGCACCCCGAACACGACTTACGTACAATCGGGCAGTGACCCGAATCGACCTGCACTCGCACAGCTCCGTCTCCGACGGGACCGACACACCCGCCGAGGTCCTCCGGGAGGCGGTGGCCGCCGGGCTGGACGTCCTCGCCCTGACCGACCACGACACCGTCGGCGGGATCGCGGAGGCGGCCGAGCACATGCCCCCGGGGCTCACCCTCGTTCCCGGGATGGAACTGTCCTGTGCCCACGCCGGGTCCAGCGTGCACCTGGTCTCCTACCTGTTCGACCCCGCCTCCCCCGGGCTGGCGGCCGAGCTGCGCCGGGTCCGGTCCGACCGGGCCTCGCGCGCGGAGGAGATGGTGGCCAAGCTGCGCGGGCTCGGTGTCGACGTCTCCTGGGACCGGGTCCTGACCATCGCCGGGGCCGGGCAGGACGAGTACGCCGACGCCAACACGATCGGCCGCCCCCACCTGGCGCGGGCGATCGTGGAGGCGGGTGCCGCCCGGAACGTCCAGGACGCCTTCGACCGGTGGATCGGTTCGGGCGGACCCGCCTACGCGGCGCGGTACGCCCTCGACCCCGTCCGCGCCGTGGAGCTGGTGCGCGCGGCGGGCGGCGTGTGCTCCCTCGCCCACCCGGCGCGTGCCGAGGGCGCGCTCAACGGTGCCGTGCCGATCGACCTGGTCGAACGCATGGTGGCCGCCGGGCTGGGCGGGATCGAGGCCGACCACCCCTCGCACAACCGGGCCCAGACCAAGGAGTGGCGGGGCGTGGCCGCCGACCTGGGGGTGGTGGTCACCGGCTCCAGCGACGACCACGGGACCCTGACCGGGCGCCGCCTGGGCTGCCGGACCACCGCGCCCGAGGCCTTCGAGGAACTCGTGGCGCCGGCGACGGGAGCCTCGCTGATCCGGGGTTGACCCGCGTGCCCCGTGCCTGCCCTGGTCCTGCGTTGCGCTTCGGACCGTGTTCGGGCGCCCGGGAGGCGGGTTGCTTCCTCCTCGGCTTCGCCTGTCGCTCGTTCCTCGCTACGCGGCTCGCCTCGTCGTGCAACACCCCGCCGACGCCCGAGTCGTGCTCGCCTTGGTCCTGCGCTGCGCTTCGGACCGTGTTCGGGCGCCCGGGAGGCGGGTTGCTTCCTCCTCGGCTTCGCCTGTCGCTCGTTCCTCGCTACGCGGCTCGCCTCGTCGTGCAACACCCCGCCGGCGCCCGAACGGTGACCCCCTTGGGCGGCCGCTTCGGACAACGCGACCGCGCGTTCGATACGGTACGGACCACTGCCAGAGGGCGCGACAATGGTCGCAGCGAACCACCCGAACCTGGACGATTCGAAAGGTCTGACGCCGTGTTCTGGAAGCGGAAGCCGAAAAAGAAGGACGGCCAGGAGGCCCCCGACTCCGCTGTGGAGGAGCGGGAGTCCGCGAAGGACGCTGAGGAGGAGACCGAGGCGGCCGACTCCGAGGACACCGCGCAGACTCCGGACGACGCGGCGGAGCGGGAGGCCGGGGAGACCGGTTCCGACGACGACGCCTCCGACGGTGACGACGAGGACGCCCAGGCCTCCGACGACGGGGCCGAGGACGACAAGTCCCAGGAGAGGGACACGAAGGACGAGGGTCCCGCCGACGTGTTCGCCGACGACACCGAGGAGCCGGGCGTGACCGGTCCCGACGACGACGGCATCACGCGCGTGCGGACCTCGGGCAGCTTCGAGTTCGACGGTCAGACCTACGAGATCGTCAGCAACACCTGGATCGTGGAGGCCGACGACGAGGGCGTCGTCGTCATCGACCCCGGGCACGACCCCGAGGCGATCCTCAAGGCCGTCGGCGACCGCGAGGTCTACCTCGTGGCCTGCACCAACGGCTACACCCCGCACATCGAGGGCGCGCTCCGCGTCGCGGAGGAGGCCGAGGCCGACATCGCCCTGCACCCCCGCGAGATGCGCGCCTGGCGCCGCCAGCACGGCGCCGAGCACCGTCCCGAGGTCGAGGTCGAGGGGCAGGGCGCCTTCGACATCGGTGACCTGCACATCGACGTCCTGGCGCTGCCCGGAACCTCGCCGGGCAGCGTGGGTTACTACATCAGCCAGCTCGGCGTGGTCTTCAGCGGCGACACCCTGCGCAGGGGCGAGCCCGGCATGGTCGGTGACACCTACATCGACTACACGACACAGCTCGCCTCCATCGGCGAGTCCCTGCTGTCACTTCCGCCGACCACCCGCATCCTGCCCGACCGCGGCCCGGCCACCACCTCCGGCGCCGAGGGCAAGAACTTCGACGACTGGGTCTGACCCGGAGCACCGTCCGCCGCGCCGACCCGGTGGCGCGGCGGACGAACGGGCCGGGTGCCCTACCGAGGGCGTCGGCCGAGGACGGTGGCGGGCGGGCTCCCCGTGTTCGGGGCGCCCGAAGACGATGCGAAGCGCAGCGGAGCACCCAACAACACCGCCTAGCGCCGTCCCACGGACTCGGTCTCGTTCCAGAAGCAGGTCAGGGCGCTCGACGTCGTCTCCGGGGCCTCCACGTTCGGGGAGTGCCCGGCGCCGGGCACCACCAGCCGCTGCGCGCCGAGCCGCTGGGCCATCTCGGACTGCTCGTCGGTCGACCAGGTGTCGTCGTTCTCGCCGTACAGCACCAGCGTGGGCAGGTCCAGCGCGGCCAGTTCGTCGACCTGGTCCGCCGTACCCAGCAGGTCCTCGGCGGTGCGCATGAGCCCCGTGGCGCTGCTCGACAGCAGCCGCCTGCGGAGGAAGTCCTGAATACGCGGGTCGGCGGTGCGCTGGCGCGCCTCGGCGTCGAACTGCGCGTCCCACATTTCCTGGAGCCGTGCCTTCGAGGGGTCCATGGACAGTGCGGCGATGAGGTTGCGCGCGCCGGTCGCGCGGTCGCCCACCAGCGCGCCGGGGCCGCTGCACATGAGCGTGAGCGAGGCCAGGTCCACGCGTTCGGACAGGGCGGTCTCCCGGGCCACCAGGCCGCCGAACGAGTGCCCGACCAGGTGGACCGGCGAGCCGTCACCCACCTCGTCGACCACCTCGGCCACCACGGAGCCGAGGGAGGAGAGGCGGTAGTCGGGGAGCTGGACGCCCGGAGGCGCCGTGAGGGTCTCCGGTCCGGGCGATTCGTAGGTGCCGGGCAGGTCGATCGCGACCACCTCCCGGCCGGCCTGCGCCAGGCTCTGGAGGAGGGCGATGAAGTCCTCCTTGCTGCCGGTGAAGCCGTGCACCAGAACGGCGGGTGCCAGTTCGGCACCGCCGGACGTCGGCAGCGCGCGCAGGGCCGCCACCGGGCCGTGGGACAGGTGCAGGTCCGTCCGCCGCACACCGGGCGGCAGATCGAGGAAGGTCGGTGTACTCACGTCGGGCAACCCTAGGGCATCACGGGCACGGTGGGAGTTCTCTCCGCTGCCTCGCGACAGCCGTGCCGGGCGACCGGCGGCGCTCACCGCACACGGCGCGGATGGTCCTGGACCGCCCGTCCGCCACCTGCGCGGACGGTCGGCGGTCGGGGTCCGGTTCCCGTCGCCCCAGCCCTCCGGTGAGGGCTCACCCGTCGTGGGCGGACGGTGCCACCGCGCCCGGAGGCGCGGTCGGCGACGGGAACGGGATCAGGTGTTCTCGGGGTCCCGGCGGGCGGCGCTGGCACCACCGCGCGTCCGGCGACGGCGGCGGACCCGCTTGGTGCCCTCCTCCCCGGAGGACTGACCGACGGAAGGAGCGGGCGTGCCGGGTGCCTTCTCGGTGGCCGCGCTCGCGGCGTCGGCCACGGCCTTGCCGCGGCGGGTACGACGGCGCGAACGGTTCCGGTTCCGGCCCTCGCTGAGGCCGCCTTCGCCGCGGCCACCCTCGTCGCGGTCGCGGTCGCGGTCGCGGTCGCGGCGCCCGCCGCGCCCGCCACGCTCGGCGCGCGGGCCGCCGGTGTCACCGATGTCCTCGACCTCCTCGGCCTCCAGGCCCGCGTGGGTGCGCTTGTCCACCGCGAGCTTGCCCTTGGTTCCCGCGGGGATGCTCAGGGCGGCGAAGAAGTGCTCGGAGGTGGAGTAGGTCTCCTCCGGGTCCGGGAACGGCAGGTCCAGGGCGGCGTTGATCAGCTTCCACCGCGGCATCTCCTGCCAGTCCACGAAGGTGACCGCGGTGCCGCTGCGCCCGGCCCGGCCGGTGCGGCCGATCCGGTGCGTGTAGGTCTTCTCGTCCTCGGGCGTCTCGTAGTTGACGACGTGCGTGACATCGTCGACGTCCAGGCCCCGGGCGGCCACGTCGGTGGCGACCAGGATGTTGATCTTGCCGTTGCGGAAGGCCCGCAGCGCGCGTTCGCGCTGGCTCTGGCCCAGGTCGCCGTGGACGGCCGCGGCGGCGAAGCCGCGCGCCTTCAGGTCGCTGGCGACGCGGTCGCAGGCGCGCTTGGTCTGGCAGAACACCATGCTCTGGCCGTGGTCCTCGGCCTGGAGCAGGCGGGCCAGCATCTCGATCTTGTCCATCTGGTGCGTGCGGAACGCGTGCTGGACGATCCGACCGGTGATGGCGGAGCCGTCGATCTCGTCGTCGTCGCTGGCCCGCACGTGGGTGGGCTGGCGCAGGTACTTGCGCGACAGCGCGACGATCTCGCTCGGCATGGTGGCCGAGAACAGCATCGTCTGGCGCTCGGCCGGGGTCCTGGTGAGGATCCGCTCGATGTCGGGGAGGAACCCGAGGTCGAGCATCTTGTCGGCCTCGTCCAGGACCACGGCGGAGACCTGGTCCAGCCGCAGGTGCTTCTGGTTCTCCAGGTCCAGCAGGCGGCCGGGGGTGCCGACGACGACGTCAACACCCTCCTTGAGGCCGTTGATCTGCGGCTCGTAGGAGCGCCCGCCGTAGACGGTCAGGACCCGCAGTCCGTTGCGCTTGCTGGCGGTGGTCAGGTCCGCGGCGACCTGGATGGCCAGCTCACGGGTGGGCACCACGACCAGGGCGCGGGGCCGCTTGGCCGAACCCGGATTCGCCTGGGCCCGCTGGAGCAGCGGGAGGCCGAAGGCGAGGGTCTTGCCGGTGCCGGTACGGGCCTGGCCGATGATGTCGCTGCCGTTGAGGGCGATCGGGAGGGCCAGCTCCTGGATGAGGAAGGGCTCGATGATCCCCTCCGCCTCCAGGGCGTCGGCGATCTCGGCGGTCAGGCCCAGGTCGCGGAAGGTCGTTCGGGGCTGTGTGGTCTGTTGTGTGCTGCTCAGGGCTCAAGCCTCCATCTTGGCGGGCCGCAACGTTGGCGTGGCCGCGGCGGGGTGCGGTCGCGGGCGGCTTCTGGCCGCCGCGGAGGGCGCGGCTCACCGCTGCTCCACCTTCCGGTGAGGGGCGCGGTGGCGCTGCCGCCTGGATCCGTGCGGGCCGGGGTGTACCCGTCCGCGGACCGGCTCCATCCGCAGTTCTGTCGTGTACGAGGGGTCTGTCCCCGCGTGTGAGGGGCGCTTCGAGGGCCGCTGTGTTCCAGACCGGCACCGGTCGCCGCACCGTGGTGGCCGGGTGACCGTCCCCGATCGGGCGGGGGCTGGTCTGGTCGTCTGCACACGCCGGTCATCACGCAGAGTCTAGCTGGTGACTCAGCCGGTGGACATAGCAGTTCACCGCGCTGTGGACGGCCGAGGACCTACCCGTTCCCAGCCGGTGCAACCGTGTCCGCGCCGTGTTTAGTCCCCGGGTCCGCCGCGGAGCCGGTCCGACGCGCCCCGGTTCGGCGCCCGGCGCGCCGGGCGCTACGCTGACGGGCATGACGCAAGGCCCTTCCGCCGACCCCGGTGTGATCGATCTCCTCGGGCTGCTCGCCTACGCCGAGCTCGGCTCGTTCTTCCGGCTCGCCGACGACGCCGGGCTCGCCCCGACGCTGCGCGAGAAGGGCCAGCTCGCCGCCCTGGCGGCCACGGAGCAGGCCCACTACCAGGCGCTCCGGGACCGGTTGGAGGAGCTCGGAGCCGACCCCGAGGAGGCCATGGCGCCCTTCGTCGCGCCTCTGGACGCCTGGCAGGAGCGCACCGAGCCGCAGAGCTGGCTGGAGAGCCTGGTCAAGACCTACGTCGGCGACGGCATCGCCGGCGACTTCTACGCCCGGGTCGCCGGGCTCGCCGACGACGAGACGCGTGTCCTGGTCGAGGGCGTGCTCGCCGAGACCGGCCGCGCCGAGTTCGTCGCCGGGACGGTGCGCGGGGCCCTGGGGGAGGACCCCACGCTGGCGGGTCGCCTGTCCCTGTGGGCGCGGCGCCTGGTCGGCGAGGCCCTGAGCCAGGCCCAGGCCGTGGCCGTGCAGCGCCCCGACCTGGCCAGGCTGCTGGCCGGGGACACGGGGGCGGAGCCGTCCTCGGGCGTCGGCGACCTGGCCGCCGTGAGTAGGATGTTCGCCTCACTGACCGAGGGGCACTCCGGGCGCCTGCGGGCGATGGGGTTGGCCGACTAGCCCGGCCGTCAACCGGTTCCCGTCCGTCCGGAGGGCGGCCGCGAACGGTCGCCGGTACCGCGTCGTGCGTGGTCGGGCGGGGTCGCCGACCAACACTTTCATGACGATTCCTTGGTCAGTGCACGTATAGTCGATGACGTTTCCCGTCTCCTGACCACGCGAGTAGGTACTTCCATGCCCCGTGGGACCTCCGTGCGCCACCCGCTGGCCGGACTCACCCGTGACTTCCACAAGCTCGGCCCGCTCGACGCCCCGATCGAGCCCGGTATGGGCGCTGAACTGGATCAGCACGCCGCAGAGGTGTGCGACGCGATCACCTCGTCGGGAGGCGGGCTCACGGCGCGCAGCCTCGGGACGTACCTGCACGGCTTCATCGACGGGTGCCTCGAACGGGGGTGGGACTCCGAGGCGGTCGAGTACGACTGGGAGACCCTCCGCATTCTCGCGATCTGCCGCCTGGCGAAGGAACGGGGCTTCGTCCGCTAGGTTGGTGGAATCCGCGGGCGGTCCGTGATGCCTGACGCGAGGATGCTCGCTGCGTCCGGGCACCCCCGATCCCCAGCGAAAACCCGGAGCTCGGCGTACGCTGAAGGTAGCCGGTGACGATCGGGAGGCCGATGATCGGCCCCGTCGCCGATGCTGGTCCGGGGCCCTGCGGAATGCAACGTGGGACACGTGGTGCCGGTGCGCAGCGACCGGGACCGCGACTGGCGGAGCGGCCCGCAGAGCCGCGAGAAAGGAATGCGCATGAGGAGCGGTCGGCATGGGGCGGCGCGTCCACCGGTCGGCGTCCTGATCCAACAGGAGCGCCTCGACTTCGCGCTGTTCGCACTGATCATCGTCGTCGCGTTGGCGTCGATGGTCTTCTCCGGGCCGGGCAGCGCGGTCTTCTGGCTGGCGTTCATCCCGATCATCGCCTCGGGCGTCCTCGCGTTCCGGAGGATCGAGCACCTGTCGCGCATGGAGCTCCGCGACTCCGAGTTCCTCTGACGGCCGCACGCCGGCGTCCGGCCACGACGCGAGGGCGGGGCCCGTCGGCCCCGCCCCCTACCTGCATCCATTTCCTCCGGCCGACGAACGCGGCCGCAGGTCTCGTGAGCGGCTACGGGGTGGACTCACCCCCGCCGCGCTGTCCGGGGGCCGCCTTGGCCTCCGTACCCTTCTTCTCCGCCTCGGCGGGGCGGCGCATCGCCGCTTCGCGCCCCGCCTCGTAGCTGGGCCCCTCGCCCATCTGGCCGGTCTCCCGCTCGACCACGTCCAACCAGCGGGTCCAGCGGGACTGCATCGGCTTGATGAGACCGCCGCCGACGCCGACGACCAGGATGCCGCCGATCGTGGCGAGCACGGCGATCAGGACGGGCAGGGTGACGCTCATGGCCACGCCCATCTGGTTCAGCGCGGCGATCACACCGAGGGCCAGGATGCCCACGGCCGCGACGTTGCCCAGGAGACGGCCGTAGGACAGACCGCCGAGCGCCCCGCTGATGAGGTCGCGGGCGGCCTTGGCCAGGATGCCGGTCACCACGAGGATCACCAGGGCCACGATCCCGTGCGGGATCCAGGCGATGACGTCGTTGAGCAGGAGGCTGACCGGGTTCGGTCCGAAGACGTTGAACGCGAGCGTGAGCACGAACAGCAGACCGACGTAGTAGACGATCTTCCCGCACAGCTCGCTGGCGCCCCAGCGGCTGCGTTCGAAGTACTCCCCCACCCCGCCGCGGTGCAGTGCGCGGTCGAGGCCGACCGAGTGCAGCCCCTTCGCGACGAGCTTGCCCAGCACCCAGGCGACGAACCAGCCGATCACCAGGATCGCGAGGAAACCGACCAGCAACGGCACGAAGGTCGCCACCATCTCCCAGGCCGCGGTCACGCCCTGACCAATGTCCATAACGCCTTCACCCCCGAATCGCGTTGTCCGCCGAGGCACGGAGTTCGCCCGGACGGGTACGGCGAACAAAAGTGCCGTACTTCTCATGTCCGCGATACCCGACCTTCGTTGATTGAACCTTTTGTCCGCCTTGTCAGGGCCGTGTTGCCCTTTCTTGGACATTTTTTTGCGGGAAAATGGAATAATCGCCGGGGTGTTGTCCGGACAACGCGTTTCCTCTGTGCACGGTGCGGACACGGAAAAGCCCCCGGGTGCGCGCTCCGCGCTCCCGGGGGCCGATGGTCCGGATCGGGGGATCCGCGGCCGGGGCAACCGGCCGGGTGGTGGTTACCGTTCGTCCTGCTCCTCGGCCTGCCGCTGCAGGTCCCAGCCGCTGATGCCGCGCCAGGCGAGGCGGGCGACGAGCTGTTCGGCGGCCTCCTTGGGCACCTCGCCGTAGTTGTTGAGCCAGTAGCGGGCGCTGGTCTCGGCCATGCCGACCAGGCCGATGCTCAGCAGGCGGGCCTCCTCGTCGGAGATGCTGGTGTCCTGGCGGATCACCTTCTCGATCAGCTCGGCGCAGCGCTGGAAGGTCTGCTCGCTCTTCTCGCGCACCGCGGGCAGGTTGCGCAGGTCGGACTCGAAGACCAGGCGGAACGCCTCACCGTCGCCCGCGACGAAGTCGAAGTAGGCGCGGAAGCTCGCGATCACGCGCTGGCGGTTGTCGTCCGTGCTCTCCAGCGCCTCGCGCTGCTTCTCGACCAGGGCCTCGGAGTGCTCCTCCAAGAGGGCGAGGTAGAGCTCCAGCTTGCCTGGGAAGTGCTGGTACAGGACGGGCTTGCTGACTCCGGCGCGGTCGGCGATCTCGTCCATGGCCGCGGCGTGGTACCCGCGGGCGACGAAGACCTCCTGTGCCGCGGCCAGGAGTTGGCGTCGGCGCCTGACCCGGGGCAAGCGGGTACCCCGGGCGCGGGCGTCTGAAGGAGCTGTCACACCCACACCCTCCGAAATCGGCATGGCAGATGCACGCCACCTCGAACATCTGCGTGGCTAGTACTGCCCGGCGCGACACGGTGTCGCGCCCCACAGCTTTTCCCTCATCTTACTGCGGCGTAGGTTCGGTGTGGGCGCTCAGCCGCGGGACCGGGTCACCGGTGCTCCTCCTCCTGGTCGGTGCCCAACGTGCGCAACTGCTCGACCACGTCCGCCTCGTTGGCCTGCTCCAGCCTCCGACCAGCGGGGTTCTCCAGCCACTGGCCGTTCTCCTCCTCGGTGGTCTCCGCGCCCTGTTCCAGCGCGTCCGCCTCGGGTACGGCCTCCGACGGGTCCTCCTCGATCGCGGGGCGCCTCTTCCCGGCCCGGTTCTGTGCTGTCACGGGAGCCTCCCGGCGTCGTCGCTGCGCGTACAGTCGACACTACCCGCCCCGAGGTCGCCGGTGAGGGAACCCGCGGGCGTGAATCCGCAGGCGGTGAGGGGTGGCGGAGGTACGTTCGGGTACGTGCGGGCGGGGTGTGTCCCACACCTCCCCGGGGTGGGAATGGGAAACCCCACCCGTTAGGTTGGGTATAAGTGCAAGCACGCTTCGCACCCCGCCCCCTCGGCCGGATGCCCTCCGGTCCGGGCGGTGCGGAGCAACCTGAACAGACCTGAGGAGTCACCGTGTCGCTGCCGCCGCTGGTGGAACCAGCTGACGAGCTGACCGTGGACGAGGTGCGCCGCTACTCGCGTCACCTGATCATCCCCGACGTGGGCATGGACGGGCAGAAGCGCCTGAAGAACGCGAAGGTCCTGGTCGTCGGCGCGGGCGGTCTGGGCTCCCCGGCACTGCTCTACCTCGCGGCCGCGGGTGTGGGCACGCTCGGCATCATCGACTTCGACGTCGTCGACGAGTCCAACCTCCAGCGCCAGATCATCCACGGCCAGAGCGACGTCGACCGTCCCAAGGCCGAGTCCGCGCGGGACAGCATCAAGGAGGTGAACCCCAACGTCGAGGTCGTCCTGCACCAGGAGCGCCTGGAGTCGGACAACGCGTTGGACATCTTCGCCGGCTACGACCTGATCCTGGACGGCACGGACAACTTCGCCACCCGCTACCTGGTCAACGACGCCTGCGTGCTGCTGGACAAGCCGTACGTGTGGGGCTCGATCTACCGCTTCGACGGCCAGGTCAGCGTGTTCTGGAACGAGTACGGGCCGCAGTACCGCGACCTGTACCCCGAGCCGCCGCCGCCCGGTATGGTCCCCTCCTGCGCCGAGGGCGGCGTGCTGGGCGTGCTGTGCGCGTCCATCGGCTCCGTCATGGTGAACGAGGCCATCAAGCTCATCACCGGTATCGGCGATCCGCTCGTCGGCCGCCTGCTCATCTTCGACGCCCTGGAGATGACCTGGCGCGAGGTGAAGGTCCGCAAGGACCCCGACACCGAGCCGGTCACCGAGCTCATCGACTACGAGGCCTTCTGCGGCGCGGTGTCCGAGGAGGCCACCGAGGCCGCCGCCGGTTCCACGATCACCGCGGGCGAGCTCAAGGACCTCCTGGACAAGGACGAGGACATCTTCCTGGTCGACGTCCGGGAGCAGAACGAGTACGAGATCGTCAACATCCCGGGTGCCACCCTCATCCCCAAGGGCGAGTTCCTCAACGGCAAGGCCTTCGAGCGGCTGCCGCAGGACAGGCGGATCGTCCTGCACTGCAAGTCGGGCGCGCGTTCGGCCGAGGCGCTGGCCGCGGTCAAGGCCGCCGGGTTCAACGACGCCGTGCACGTCGGCGGCGGGGTCCTGGCCTGGATCAACCAGGTCGACCCGAGCCTGCCCGTCTACTGACCGGCGGAGTCCGGGAGAGGGGGACGGAGGGCGGGAGGACCCGCCTCCGTCCCCCTCCTCGTCCACGGACCCGGACCCTGTCCCGCGCCACCGCCCGTGAGTGGGTACAAGTCCCACAGGGGCCGCCCACGTCGTCGGAGCGGTCCGCCGCTGGGAGGTGGCGCTATGCGAGAGAAGGGACGCTGGGCGGACTGGGTGGCCGTAGCCGCCGGTCTGGCCCTCGGAGTGAGCTGGATGTGGCACGGGATGTACGGCTGGAGCGGCGGACTGATGTTCGTGCTCGGGCTGGTCGTGATCATGGCGGCGGTCATCTCACTGAACCGCCCCGCGGCGGTGTCCGGGGAGATCGCCCTGATGGCCATCGGCCTGCTGACCTTCGCCCTGCCGTGGATCCTGGGGTTCACCGACCAGACGGCCGCCGCGTGGAGCGCGTGGCTCATCGGGCCGGCGATCATGCTGCTGGGCGTGTACGGACTGACGATGGCCGGGCGGACCCGCAGGCGCGACCCGGAACTCGCCTGGACCATCCACCGCAACGAGTTCGGCGGCAGACCGTCCGGTCGCGTGAGCGACCACTGAGGCCGGTACCGCGCGAACGAAGGCCCCCGACCCCGCCCCCGGTGGGGCGGGGGCCGGCCGCGGCGGCCCTAGTTGCAGTAACTCGGCGTGTACATCATGTTCCACCCGGTTTCCCGGTAGTACGGGTCGCGGACGCTGGCCTCGTACATCACGCACCTGTTCCGGGCGGGTCCCGCGGCCCCCGCGTAGTGGGAGAAGTCGCCGTCCTCCCTGTACAGGTTCCACCTGCCACCGGAATCGGGGTCAGCCTCCACGTACAGCCACGCGCGCACGTCGGTGGACACGCCGTGGTTGTGCCCGATCTTGCGGACCAGGACGCAGTTCTCGCCGAGTTGCTCGTTCCAGACGAGGTAGACGATGCCGACCGCGATGCCGTCGTACTCCGGACCTGTCGACCCCGGTAGGCGGATGGTGTTGGACTCCAGGACTCGGTAACCGCCCGAGGCCCACTCGCAACCGTTGTAGACCATGGTGTCCATCTCGGTGGAGCTGTGCGCGTTGGCGGTGTTGGCGGCGGCGAACACCGTGGTCAGCGCCAGGGCGGCGACGGCCGCGCCGCGTAGGGTTCGGACGATGGCGTTCTTCACGGGGTTGTCTCCTCTGCCGGAGGGGTGTGGACGCCCAGGATGCCGTGCGCCACTTGCCGTCCGCTTCACCCGTGGTTTGCCACGCGAGGGCGGGAGCCGTCGGGGCCCGCCGTCAGTCGGAGGGCCGCAGTAGGCTCTCCGGTGTGCTGGACGACTTCGACGACCCCCACACCGGTCCCGACGAGTACGCGGAGGAGGTCCTCTCCGCGGTCGAGTCCATCCCGCCCGGCATGGTGATGTCCTACGGCGACATCGCCGAGTACGTCGGCCGCGGCGGCCCCCGCCAGGTGGGCTCCGTCATGTCCACGTGGGGCGGTGCGGTGCCCTGGTGGCGCGTCGTGCGCGCGGACGGCCGCCCGCCCTCGGGCCACGAGGTACGTGCTCTGTCCCACTACGCGGCGGAGGCCACACCCATGCGTCCCGGCGCCGATCGCGTGGACATGCGCCGGGCCCGGTGGGAAGGGCGGACCTGAGCCCCGGCACCCGGCGGGACTGATCCCCGCGCGGCGGACGAATACGTCCGTTCTGGCCGAGAAGGTCCCCGACCTCTGGTGAACTGTTGGTCGTGGACCACGCCCGATACCGACTCGTGCGGCGCGCCAACCGGGCGCAGCCGCCGCCGGTGCTGGACGTGAACCAGCGGCGCGTGGTCGAGCACGAGGGCGGCCCCCTCCTGGTGCTGGCCGGACCCGGGACCGGGAAGACCACCACCATCGTCGAGGCCGTCGTGGACCGCATCGACAACCGGGGCGTGGACCCCTCGCGCGTACTCGTGCTCACGTTCAGCCGCAAGGCCGCCCAGGAACTGCGTGAACGGATCACCGCCCGGCTGCGCCGCACCACCCGCGAACCCCTCGCCCTCACCTTCCACAGCTACGCCTACGCCCTCATCCGACGTGAGTTCCAGCGGATGGGCGACCTGCCGCCGCGGCTGCTCTCCGGGCCGGAACAGCTCATGGAGGTGCGCGAACTCCTCGCCGGCGAGGCCCTCGACGGCGCCGACCACTGGCCCGAGCGGCTCCGCCCCGCCCTGGAGACGCGCGGTTTCGCCGAGGAGCTGCGCGACTTCCTCATGCGCGCCCAGGAACGCGGCCTGGGACCGGCCGAACTCGACCTGCTCGGCCGCGAGCGCGGCAGGGACGACTGGGAGGCCGCGGCCGGGTTCCTCGACCGTTACACCGGCCGGTTCGACATCGCCCCCGTGCCCACGCTCAACTACGCCGAACTCGTCCGCGTCGCCGCCAACATGCTCGCCGACCCCGAGGTGCAGGAGCGCGAGCGCGCCGCCCGCGAGGTCGTGTTCGTCGACGAGTACCAGGACACCGACCCCGCCCAGGAGGAGCTGCTCCGCGCCCTGGCGGGGGACGGCCGCGACCTCGTCGCCGTCGGCGACCCCGACCAGTCCATCTACGCGTTCCGCGGCGCCGAGGTCGACAACATCCTGGAGTTCCCGCGCCGTTTCCGGGCCGCCGACCGTTCCGAGGCCCCCGTCGTCGCGCTGCGCACCTGCCGCAGGAGCGGAACCGCGCTGCTGGCTGCCTCCCGGGGGCTGACCCGGCGCCTGCCCGCCGTCGCGTCGGCGGGCGGGCACGTCAACGAGCACCGCGACCTGACCCCGGGCGAGAACGTCCGGGAGGGCCGGGTCCGGGTCCTCCTGGCGGACAGCGCCGCCCAGGAGGCGGCGGTCATCGCCGACACGCTGCGCCGGGCGCATCTGGTCGACGGGGTCCCGTGGTCGGACATGGCCGTCCTCGTGCGCTCCTCCGCCCGCCAACTGCCGGTCCTGCGCCGCGCCCTGACCGCCGCGTCGGTGCCCGTGGTCGTGGGCGCCGACGACCTCCCGGTGGCCGCCGAGCCGATCGTACGGCCCCTGCTCGCGCTCATCCGCTACGGCCTGGACCCGGACGAGCTCGACGACGACGCCGCCCGCGACCTGCTCACGGGTCCGTTCGGGGAGGCCGACACCGTGCGGTTGCGGCGGCTCGTCCGGGCCCTGCGCCGCCTCGACCTGGACCGGGTCGCCGCCGCCCGGGCCGACGGCACCGCGGGGGAGGGCGACGACGTGGCCGCCGACGGCGACCGCCCCGACGGCTACCGGCCCGCGTCCCGCCTGCTCGTGGACGCGCTGCGCGACCCCCGTGAACTCGCCCTCGTCGACCGCGGGGTCGCCGCGCCCGCCCTGCGCATCGCCGGGGCCCTGGCCACCGTCCGGACCCTGGCCGCCCGGGGTGCCGACGCCGAACAGGTCCTGTGGGAGCTGTGGCGCGACAGCGGCCTCTCCGACCGCCTCCTCCGCGCCAGCCAGGCGGGCGGCCGCAGGGGAGCCTCCGCCGACCGCGACCTGGACGCCGTCGTCGCCCTTTTCGAGAGCGCCGCCCGCTACTGCGACCGCCTGCCCCCCGGCACCCCCGCCGGGTTCCTGGAGGACCTCGCCGCCCAGGAGATCCCCGGTGACAGCCTCGCCGAGCGCGCGCCCGAGGGAGAGGCGGTGCGCATCCTCACCGCGCACCGCTCCAAGGGGCTGGAGTGGGGGCTGGTCGTGGTGGCCGGCGCCCAGGAGGGAGACTGGCCCGACCTGCGGCTGCGCGGATCGCTCCTGGGCGTGGAGGAGCTCGTCGACGCCGACGCCCACTCCGCCGACACCTCCGGCGCGGCCCTCGCCTCCAAGCTCCTGGACGAGGAGCGCCGCCTGTTCTACGTCGCGCTCACCCGCGCCCGGCACACGCTGGTGGTCACGGCCGTGGGCGGGGAGGAGAGCGACGAGCGCCCCTCGCGCTTCCTCACGGAGATGGGTGCGGGCGACCCCGAACCGGTCAGCACCGGCCGCCGCTGGCTCTCCCTGCCCGCGCTCGTCGCCGATCTGCGCTCGGTGGTCACCGACCCCTCCGCGCCCGACCCGCTGCGCGAGGCCGCCGCCGCCCACCTGGCCCGGCTGGCCGAGGAGGGCGTGCGCGGCGCCGACCCGTCCGAGTGGTACGCCCTCACCCCCTTCACCGACGACCGGTCGCTGGCGGGGGAGGAGGACACCATCCGCGTCTCCCCGTCCCAGGTGGAGAGCTTCACCAACTGCCAGCTTCGGTGGCTGCTCGAACGCGCCGCCGGGGCCTCCTCCGGCGACTCCGCCTCCGCCCTCGGCACGGTGGTGCACGCCGTCGCCGTCCTGGTCGCCCGGGGCAGCTCCCCGGACGAGATCCACAAGCGCATGGACGAGATCTGGTCCGACCTGGACTTCGGCGGCCCCTGGCAGGCGGACAAGCAGCGCGAGCGCGCCGACGAGATGGTCGGCAAGCTCCTGGACTGGGACGCGGCCAACGACCGTGAACTGGTCGTCACCGAGGAGGGCTTCCGCGTCGACGTCGGCGGCATCGAGATCACCGGCCGCGTCGACCGACTCGAACGCGACGCGCAGGGGCGCGCGTTCGTCGTCGACATCAAGACCGGCGGCGCCAAGGCCGACGACCTGGCGCGCCACCCCCAGCTCGGCGTCTACCAGATGGCCGTGCTCAGGGGTGCCTTCGGCAAACTCGGCCTCACCGAACCCGGCGGTGCCGCCCTCGTCCAGGTCGGGGGCGGCGCCCTCACCCGCACGGCGCGCGAGCAGCCCCAGCCGCCGCTCGGCGAGGACCCCGACCCCGGGTGGGCCGGGACACTGGTGCGTGAGGTCGCCACCGGGATGGGCGGGTCCCGCTTCACCGCCACCCGCAACCAGGGCTGCAACGCGTGCGCCGTACGCGCCTGCTGCCCCGTGCAGGACGAGGGAC
This sequence comes from Nocardiopsis sp. KDC1DS13DA1, assembly GCF_055632325.1. NCBI lineage: Bacteria > Bacillati > Actinomycetota > Actinomycetes > Streptosporangiales > Nocardiopsidaceae > Nocardiopsis > Nocardiopsis sp. KDC1DS13DA1. The sequence goes on along the minus strand of NZ_JBVMUY010000002.1, from coordinate 8,263 downwards.
GACATGTGTGAACCCCCGCCCCCGCCACGCTGAGGACGCCGTAACCGAACCTCCCCCACCACCCCGAGAGCCACCCCATGTCTGCACCCCTGACCGACCCCGCCGACGCCGCACCGCCGTTCCCCCGCCTGACCCCCGCCGAACTGGCCCGCCTCCTCGGCCAGCCCGAGCCCACCGCCGAGCAGTCCGAGGTCATCTCCGCACCCCTGGAACCGGGTGTGGTCATCGCGGGCGCCGGGTCGGGGAAGAGCGAGACCATGGCCTCCCGCGTGGTGTGGCTGGTCGCCAACGGACACGTGCGTCCCGAGCAGGTGCTCGGCCTGACCTTCACCCGCAAGGCCACCGCCGAGCTGGCCGAACGCGTCCGCAAGCGGCTCGACCAGCTCCGCGCCACCGAACAACTGCCCGCCGAGGTGCTCGACGGAGAGCCCACGGTGTCCACCTACAACGCCTACGCCGGGCGGATCGTCTCCGACCACGCCCTGCGCGAGGCGGTCGAGCCCACCGCCCGCCTGCTCAGCGAGGGCCAGTCCTGGCAGCTGGCCGCCCGGATCGTCGGCGAGTACGACGGGCCCATGGACCACATCACCGTCGGGGCCGACACGGTGACCCAGCGGGTGCTGCACCTGTCCGGGGAGATCGCCGACCACCTGACCACCACCGACCGCGTGCGCGGGATCGGCCGGTGGATCCAGGCCGAGGTCGACGCGATGACCCGCAAGCCCACCAGGGAGACCCGTGACCTGGTCGCCGCCCAGCGCCGCCGCGAACAGCTCCTGCCGCTGGTGGAGCGGTACAACCACGCCAAGCACGTCCGCGAGGCGATGGACTTCGGCGACCAGATGGCGCTGGCGGCGCGCATCGCGGAGAACCACCCCGAGGTCGGACTCATCGAGCGCGGCCGGTTCCGCGTGGTGCTCCTGGACGAGTACCAGGACACCAGCCACGCCCAGCTCGTCCTGCTGCGGTCCCTGTTCGGCGAGGGGCACCCGGTCACCGCCGTCGGCGACCCCTGCCAGTCCATCTACGGCTGGCGGGGCGCGATCGCGGCCAACCTCACGCGCTTCCCCACCGACTTCCCGACCGCTCCGGGGCGGCCCGCCCCCGTACGCCGCCTGTCCACGAGCTTCCGCAACGGTGAGCGCGTGCTGGGCGTGGCCGAGCGGATCTCCGAACCGCTGCGCGCGGAGGCCGCGCAGGTCCCGGTCCTGCACCCGGGGCCGGCGCGCCGGGGCCGCGGCACCGCCCTGGCCGCCCTCTTCCGCACCGAGACGGAGGAGGCCGCCTGGATCGCCGACCAGGTGCACAGCCTCGTGCACGCCCGGCCGGGGGAACCGGGTGACGCCTGCACCGCCCCCGACTTCCTGCCCTGGCCCGACGGTGAGTCCGGCGGCGGCGAGGACGGCGGGGTCAGCCCGGGCGACGTCGCCGTCCTGTGCCGGAAGAGGTCCCAGTTCCCTCCGCTGCGCGAGGCCCTGGAGGCGCGCGGTATCCCGGTGGAGGTGGTCGGGCTCGGCGGGCTCATGCTCGTCCCCGAGGTACGCGACATCATCGCCACCCTGCGTGTGGTGCACGACGCCTCGGCCGGCAACGAGCTGGCCCGCCTGCTCACCGGACCGCGCTGGCGGCTGGGTCCGCGCGACCTCGCCGCGCTGGGCGCCCGCGCCGCGGAGCTCGCCCGGCACACCCGCCGGGACCTGACGGCGCCCGACCCAGGGGAGGAGCCGGAGGACGACATCCTGCGGCGCACCGTCCTGGACCTGACCGCGGAGAGCGGCAGCCTGGTGGACGCCGTGGACGACCCCGGTCCCGCCGAGAACTACTCCGGGGCCGCCTACGACCGACTGGGGCGCCTCGCCGAGGAGCTGCGGTCGCTGCGCAAACTCGTCGGCCAGCCCCTGCCGGACCTGGTCACCGAGGTCGAGCGGATGCTCGGACTGGACATCGAGGTGGCCGCCCGCACGGGCCGCGACCCCCTCTCGGCCCGCGCCGACCTGGACGCCTTCGTCGACCACGCGGTCCGTTTCGTCGGCAACAGCGAGGACCCCACCCTGGGCAGCTTCCTGAGCTACCTCAACGCCGCCGAGGAGAACGAGAGCGGTCTGGCGCCCGGCGAGCGGGTCGGCGGCTCCGACAGCGTCAAGCTCATGACCGTGCACGGGGCCAAGGGGCTCCAGTGGCCGGTGGTGGTCGTGCCCGGCGTGAGCGCGGGGCGCAGGGCGCCGCTGTTCCCGGCCAGGGCGCGCGACTCGCTGGCCTGGGTCAGGGCCGACCACCTGCTCCCGTACCCGCTGCGCGGCGACCGCACGAGCCTGCCTGTCCTGGCGGGGGCGGCCAAGGAGGACATCGCCGACTTCAGGGCGGCCGAGGAGGAGCGCCACCTGAGGGAGGAGCGGCGGCTGGCCTACGTGGCCGTCACCCGTGCGTCCTTCGCCCTGCTGTGCACCGGCCACTGGTGGGGCCGCACGGGGAGTTCGCCGCGCGGTCCGTCGGTGTTCCTGGACGAGGTCCGCGAGGCGTGCGAGGCGGGGTCGGGGGCGGTCGTGGCCTGGGCGCCGCCGCCGGACCCGGAGGAGACCAACCCGCACGACGACGAGGAGAACTCCGCGGTGTGGCCCCCGGTGCACGGCGACACGGGAGAGGAGGCCGCGCAGGAGGCAGCGGCCGGGGCGACACGGGCCGCCGCCGACACCCGACGGGCGGAGGTCCTGGAGGGCGCCGCCCTCGTCGAGCGCGCCCGGGAGCGCCTGCGCGCGGGCGCGGTCGCCGCCGAGCCCGCCCCCGCCGGGCTGCGCCGCCGCCTCCAGGGGTGGGAGCGCGACACCGAACTCCTGCTCGCCCACCGCCGGACCGCGGCTGCCGGACCGGGGGAGGGGCCGATCGAGGTCGAGCTGCCCGCCCACCTGTCGGTGTCGTCCATGGTGTGGCTGGCCCGCGACCCCTCCGCCCTGGCCCGCCAGATCCGTCGGCCGCTGCCGCGTCCGCCCGCGCCGCACACCCGGCGCGGAACCGCCTTCCACACGTGGCTGGAGCAGCGCTTCGGCCGTGACATCACGCTCCTGGACGAGTTGCCCGGCGCCGCCGACGAGACCGCGGGGGAGGACGAGGACCTGGCCGAGCTCCGGAGCCGCTTCGAGGAGAGCGAGTGGGGCGCGCGCGTCCCGGTCGAGGTCGAGGCGCCCTTCGAGACGGTCATCGGCGACCGCCTCATCCGGGGGCGGATGGACGCGGTGTTCCACGACCCCGCGACCGGCCGCTACGACGTCGTGGACTGGAAGACCGGCCACCCGCCCACCACGGACGCGGAGCGGCGCGCGGTCGGCGTGCAGCTGGCCGCCTACCGGCTGGCGTGGGCCGACCTGGCGGGGGTCGAACTCCACGAGGTCAGGGCCGCCTTCCACTACGTCCGTGCCGGGGAGACCGTCCGCCCCGCCGACCTGCTCGACGCCGCGGGACTGGCCGCGCTCATCGCCTCGGTACCCGAGCCCGGGTGAGAGCGCCGACACTCCCTCCGACGGCGCGGACGCCCGTCGGAGGGAGTGTCGGGCTCCGCCCCCGGGCCGGGGCCGGAGCGGCGCGGACACGGTGCGGGCCGCCCCCGCGGGGTCACACCATGCCGAAGACGAAGCCGCCCGCGGAGTCGGTGTCCTCACCGAACAGGAACTCCCGGCCCGACTGGATGAACTCCTCGCGGCTGATGGACCCGTCGCCGTCGGTGTCCAGGGCCCTGAACCGCTCCCAGGCGGTGTCGACGGTCGCGCCCAGGACCTCGGCGTACTCCACGTACTCGGCCTCGCTGATCGAGCCGTTGTCATCGTCGTCGAGGAGGTCGAAGACCGCGTCGGCCAGGGCCTCGGTCGGGTTGGACCGGCTCCTGTCCTCCGACACCGCACGCATGGCCCCGACGAACGCCTCCCGGTCCAGGCCGCCGTCGGCCGACCCGGAGCGGCGGACCAGTTCGTCCCACAGCCCGCGGTAGGCGGTGTGGATCGCCCGGGCCCGGGCGTCGTCCGCGCCCAGGGAGTACCCCTCGGAGTAGCGGTCGACCAGGCGCTGGTAGTCGTCCCAGGCCAGGGCGGCGTCATTGTCGCTGTCCAGGGTGTCGAAGAGCGTGCCGAACCGCTCGGCGATCGCGGCGGAGGGGACGGTGTCCACGGGCGTTCCTCTCGTCGGTGGGCGGGGCTGTCCCGCCCGCTGCACACTTCGAGTCTCCCGCGCCCCGCACGGTTCCCGGTACGGTTTCGCGCCTTCCTTGACACATGGGCGGGTGCGACCACCGACCCCTGGGTGTCCGCCCGCAGCGGGTGCACCGGAGCTCCCGACGACGTCCTAGGCTCGGAACGGACAAGGACGTCGGGCAGGAAACGGGAAAAACATGGACGTACGCGGTTACATCGAGGCGCACAGGGACGAGTTCCTCTCCTCTCTCAAGGAGTGGCTGGCGATCCCGTCGATCTCCGCCGACCCGGCCCGCGCCGACGACGTCCGCGCCTCGGCGCGGTGGCTCGCCGACCACCTCACCGCGACCGGCTTCCCGACCGTCGAGGTGTGGGAGACACCCGGGCTGCCCGCGGTGTACGCCGAGTGGCCCGCCGCCGACCCCGAAGCGCCGACCGTGCTCGTCTACGGCCACCACGACGTCCAGCCCGTCGACCCGGTCGGGGAGTGGGAGACCGACCCCTTCACGCCCACCGAGCGCGGCACCTCACTGTTCGCGCGCGGCGCCTCCGACGACAAGGGCCAGGTCCTGTTCCACGCCCTGGGCGTACGCGCCGCCCTGGCCGCGTCGGGTGCCGACGCCCCGCCGGTCACCCTCAAGCTGCTGGTCGAGGGCGAGGAGGAGTCCGGCTCGGTGCACTTCGCCGAGCTGATGCGCACCAACCGGGAGCGCCTGGCCTGCGACGTCGCCGTCATCTCCGACACCACCATGTGGGCGGCCGACACCCCGTCCATGTGCGTGGGCATGCGCGGCGTCACCGACGTCGAGATCAGCCTGTACGGCCCCTCCCGCGACCTGCACAGCGGCTCCTTCGGCGGCGCGGTGCCCAACCCGCTCAAGGCCATGAGCGACCTGCTGTCCGGCCTGCACGACGCCGACGGGCGGATCGCCGTTCCCGGTTTCTACGACGGCGTGGTCGAGGCCAGCGACGAGGAGCGTGAGCTCATCGCCCAGCTGCCCTTCGACGAGGGGGAGTGGCTGGAGACCGCGGCCTCCACCGCCACCTGGGGCGAGGCCGGGTACAGCACCCTGGAGCGGATCTGGCTGCGCCCGACCGCCGAGATCAACGGCATGTGGGGCGGGCACACCGGCGCGGGCGGCAAGACGATCGTGCCCCGTTCCGCGCACGCCAAGGTCAGCTTCCGCCTCGTGCCAGGCCAGGAGCCCGTGCGCGTCCAGGACCGCGTCCGGGCGTACGTGGCGGCCAACACCCCCGACGGCCTGCGCGCCGAGCTGGCGTTCGGCGGCCCGGGCGTGCGCGCGTGCGCCTCCGACCTGACCTCCCCCGAGCTGCTGGCCGCGCGCACCGCGATGGAGCGCGCCTTCGGTACCCGCGTCCTCTACACCCGCGAGGGCGGCAGCGGACCGGAGGCCGACATCGCCGACGTCCTGGGCGCGCCCCTGGTGTTCGTCGCGGTCGGCCTGGACGAGGACCGCATCCACGCGCCCAACGAGAAGGTCGAGGTCCCGCTCCTGCTCAAGGGCGCCGAGAGCGCCGCCTACCTGTGGGAGGAGCTCGCCGCCGCACGCCGCGGCTGAGCGGTGGCCGAGAGGGTACGGGAGGCCGTGGGCGGCGGCGCGGGGAGTGCGCCGCCGCCCCGGTGGTGTTACCTGTAGGAGTAGGGCCGTGCTCCCGCGGCCGAGAGACCACCCGGAAGGACCCATGGACCTCGACGCCACCCCCTCACTGTCCCGCACCGCTGTGGACCCCGCGGGCCATCGGCGCGCGGACGCCGCGTGGCTGGAGAAGGCGTGGGCGGACCCGAACACGCGTGTGCTCGTCCTGGAGGGCGGGGACCCCGGCAGCTACGGCTGGCAGGCGGTCATGAACAAGCAGTCGCGCGCGCTCGTCACGACCGGCGGGGCGCCCGGACTCGTGTTCACCGCTCCGGGCGAGGCCCCCGAGGGCGAGCGGTACCTGCTGGGCACCCAGGACGGCACGGCCTACTTCGCGGTGCGCTCCCTGACGGACCTCGCCGCCACCCCGGCCGCCGCGCCCGCATCCCTGCGCGAGGTCGGCGCCCTGCTCGACGACCGCGACACCGGCCTGCTGACCCGGGCGGTCGCGCTGGCCAACTGGAACGCCTCGCACGGCTTCTGCCCGCGCTGCGGGTCGCGCACGGCGACGGCCTCGGCCGGGCACGTGCGCGTGTGCGAGGAGGAGGGGACCGAGCAGTACCCCCGGACGGACCCGGCGGTGATCATGCTGGTGCACCGTGAACGCGACGGCCGCGAGGAGGCCCTGCTGGGCAACAACCCCAAGTGGGGCTCCCGCCGCTTCTCCGTCCTGGCGGGCTTCGTGGACGCGGGGGAGTCGCTGGAACAGGCGGTGGTGCGCGAGGTGGCGGAGGAGGCCGGGATCGTCGTGGAGGACCCGCGCTACCTGTCGTCGCAACCGTGGCCGTTCCCGCGCAGCCTCATGGTGGGCTACACCGCACGGGCGGTCGGGGAGACCGAGCGCACGGACGACGAGATCGCCGAGACCCGCTGGTTCACGCGCGAGCGGCTCTTCACCGCCGTGGACTCCGGGGAGGTCACCCTGCCCGGACGGGTCTCCATCGCGCGCTCCCTCATCGAGCGCTGGTACGGGGGCCAACTGCCCGGAGAGTGGTGACGGCCGCTCGAAGCCGGGCGGTCACCCGAGGCGGCCCGTCGTTCGGGCGCCGGCAGGGTTGCGCACGACGGGTCGAGCCGCGCGGCGGGGAACGGGCGGCAGGCGCCGCCGGGGCGCCCGACGAGGGAGGGTACCGCGCCGCAGGCGTCCCTCGGGGGCGGACGGCCGGGCCGAAGCCAGGCGGAGGGCCCGGAACAGGCACGGCCCCGCACGCCCGCCCCCCGGGATCGGTCGTGCGGGGCCCTCACCTGTGTTCGGTCTCGCGTTCCCTCGTCGCCGACGGCCTCAGTTCGCGCCGGTCGAGGTGTTCAACTCGTCCGGGAGCGGGGCCAGAGGGCTCGTGCTGCTCTCCACCACGTCCCGCGCCAGGTCCGCCACCTTGCGGCCGCGTGAGCGCGCCGAGGACCGCAACCGTTCGAACGCCTCTCTGGGCAGCAGCGTGTGCCGCTCCGCCAGAACACCGATCGCCTGCTCGACGGTGACACGCGAGTGCAGGGCGTGTTCCAGCTGCGCGACCGTGTGGCGCAGCCGCTCCACCTCGGTCGCATCCTCCGGCGCGCGCCCGGGCGACTGGACGCGCGGCTTCGGTACACCGGCCTCGTTCGACAGCAGGTCCGCCAGGACCATGGCGCTCACCAGGTCGGGCATCTCCTGCCCGCCCCCGACCCGCCATCCCGTCGGGGTGCGGCGCACCACGCCGACGTCCAACGTGTCGGCGACCGCGATGTCATGAGGCCTCATGTCGTCCCCCAACTCAACACTCCCCGTCGTCTTCGTCCAACCAGAGGTTGGCCGTGCTGGTCGCCGGACGGTACGCGGATGCTCCGGGGCCGCTGCCCCGAGGGAGGAGTCCCCGCGGTGCGGACCGCGCCCCGAAGGGGGCCGCGGTCCGCGCACCGACCTACGCCAACTCGGTCAGTTTCTTCTTCACCTGAGCGAGCGACGGGTTGGTCATCGCCGCACCGTCGCTGAAGACCAGCGTGGGAACGGTCTGGTTCCCGCCGTTGGCCCTCATCACGATCTCCGCGGACTCCGGGTGCTCCTCGATGTTCACCTCACGCCCGGTGATCCCCTCGCGGGCCAGCTGGCTCTTGAGCCGCTTGCAGTACCCGCACCACGGGGTGGTGTACATCGTGAACAGTTCGGTGCCCGTCTTGGTCATGTCGCTCATATCCACTTCCTGTCAGGCGTTCGGTGGGGATCGGTCGATCCACCACGTGACAACACCGTGTGGCGCGACCCGCTTCCCGCGACCGCCAGACACATCGTGGGACGCCTCACAGGCCGGACTGGTTCCGGATTGTGCGGTGGCGCTCCGAAGGCACGTGGTGTCGATCCGCTCCCGGTGACGCCTGATACTTGAGAGACTGTTCCCGCCCGTCGCCCACCACCACCCTCAACGGACGGCCTCCGGCCGCAGCCCGCTTGCC
>NZ_JBVMUY010000001.1:0-96111 GCF_055632325.1 Nocardiopsis sp. KDC1DS13DA1 | reverse complement strand
AGCCCGCTTGCCCGTCGCCCACCACCACCCTCAACGGACGGCCTCCGGCCGCAGCCCGCTTGCCCGTCGCCCACCACCACCCTCAACGGACGGCCTCCGGCCGCAGCACCCGCCCACCCCGACCACACGCAGGAGCACCATGGACCCCGACCGCGTCCTGGAGGGACTGGACCCGGAGCAGACCCAGGCGGCACGCGCCCTGCGAGGGCCCGTGTGCATCCTGGCCGGAGCAGGGACGGGCAAGACCCGAGCCATCACCCACCGGATCGCGCACGCGGTCGCCAGCGGCGTCGTCGACGAACAGCAGATCCTCGCGGTCACCTTCACCGTCCGCGCGGCCGGGGAGATGCGCGGCCGCCTGCGCGGTCTGGGCGCCCCCCGTGTGCAGGCGCGGACCTTCCACGCCGCGGCCATGCGCCAGCTGTCGTACTTCTGGCCGCAGGTGATCGGCGGCCCCCTGCCCGCCCTGGTCGACAGCAAGCTCAAGGCGGTCGCGCGCGCCGCCCACTCGGTCGGACTCCAACCCGACCGGACGGGCCTGCGCGACCTGGCCAGCGAGATCGAGTGGGCCAAGGTCACCCAGGTCCGCCCCACCGACTACGACAAGGCCGTCGCCAAGGCGGGCCGCCAGCCGCCGATGACCGCGGGGGAGGTCGCCCGGGTGTTCGAGGCCTACGAGGAACTGCGCCGCGAGCACAACCTCCTCGACTTCGAGTCCATGCTCGAACTCACCGCCGGCATGATCACCGAGTACCCGGCGATCGCCCAGCGGGTCCGCGACCAGTACCGGTACTTCGTCGTCGACGAGTTCCAGGACGTCAACCCGCTCCAGAAGCTGCTGCTCGACGCCTGGCTCGGCGACCGCGACGACCTGTGCGTGGTCGGCGACCCCAGCCAGACCATCTACTCCTTCGCCGGCGCCACCCCCGGCTACCTGACCGGGTTCGCCGCCCGCTACCCGCACGCGACCGTCGTCGAACTCGTGCGCGACTACCGCTCCACCCCGCAGGTCGTGCGCGTGGCCAACCACGTCATCGGGCAGGCGCGCGGCGCCACCGGGCACCTCACCCTCCAGGCCCAGCGGCCCGACGGCCCCGACCCGATCTACCAGGAGTACGACGACGAGCCCGCCGAGGCCACCGGGGTCGCGCGCAAGATCAGCCTCCTCATCGAGCAGGGCACCCCGGCCAGTGAGATCGCCGTCCTGGTGCGCACCAACTCCCAGTCGGCCACCTACGAGCAGGCCCTGTCCGACGAGGGGGTGCCGTTCACCGTGCGCGGCACCGCCCGGTTCTTCGAGCGTCCCGAGATCAGGCAGGCCGTCCACACCCTGCGCGGCGCCCGGCACGGGGCGGCCGGTGAGGACGGCGAACCGCTCGTGCGCACCGTCCGCCAGCTGCTGGGCCCGCTCGGGCTGACCGAGCAGGCCCCGGAGGGACGCCAGGCCCGTGAGCGCTGGGAGTCGCTGTCGGCGCTCGCCCAGCTCGCCGAGGACATGGCCGCTGTGCCCGGACCCGACGGGGGAGCCGCCACCATGGCGCACCTGGTCGAGGAGCTCGACGCGCGCATGGCCACCGAGCACGCTCCCGGTTTCGAGGGGGTGACCATCGCCTCCCTGCACTCGGCCAAGGGCCTGGAGTGGGACGCGGTGTTCCTGGTCGGGCTGACCGAGGGCATGGTGCCCATCGTCTACGCCGAGACCGACGAGCAGGTCGAGGAGGAGCGCCGCCTGTTCTACGTCGGTGTCACCCGCGCACGCCGGGACCTGTCCATGTCGTGGTCGCTGGCCCGCTCCCCGGGCGGCCGTCGCACCCGGAGGCCCTCACGGTTCCTGGACGGGCTGCGACCCGCCTCCCCGTCCACGTCCGGCCGGCGGGCCGAGCGCCGCAAGGGCGGTCCCGTGCGCTGCCGGGTGTGCGGGGTGACCCTCGCCGACGCGGCCGAGCGGAAGCTGGGCCGCTGCCTGGGCTGTCCCTCCAGCTACGATGAGGCGCTGTTGGAGCGGATGCGCGCATGGCGCCGCGCCAGCGCCCGGGAACGGAAGGTGCCCGCGTACGTGGTCTTCACGGACGCCACCCTCCAGGCCATCGCCGAGCAGGAGCCGTCGAGCCTCGCGCAGCTGTCCGCCGTGTCCGGTGTCGGCCAGGCCAAGCTCGACCGCTACGGTGAGGCCGTACTCGCGCTGGTCGCGGGTGCCGAACCCGCCGACGTCCTGGAAGAGGCGGCGGACGGCGCGGCGGCGGACGGTGCGGCCGCCGAGGACGGGGAGGAGCCGATCGATGGGTGAGCGCGTGGAGGTCGAGGGCGGCGGGCAGTCCCTGGCCGATCTGCTGGAGGTCCTGGACCTGGAGCGGATCGAGGACGACATCTTCCGGGGGAGCAGCCCGGAGGAGGGGCCGCAGCGCGTCTTCGGCGGTCTGGTCGCGGGCCAGGCGCTGGTGGCGGCCGGTCGCACGGTGCCCGACGACCGTCACGTGCACTCCCTGCACGCGTACTTCATCCGCCCCGGCGACCCCCGGGTGCCGATCGTGTACGAGGTCGACCGGGTCCGTGACGGACGTTCGTTCACCACCCGCCGCGTGGTGGCGGTGCAGCACGGCAAGGCGATCTTCACGCTCTCGGCCTCCTTCCACAAGGAGGAACCGGGGCTCGACCACCAGATCCCGATGCCCGACGTCCCGCCGCCGGAGGACCTCCCCAGCACGCGTGAGCGGCTCCAGGAGGCCTTCGGGAAGGTCCCCGGGTTCGTCCGGTGGCACCCGATCGAGCTGCGCCCGGTGGGTCCGCTGTCCTTCGAGGCCGAGCGGAACCCGCAGCTGCGCACCGCCAGCAACCCGGTGTGGCTCAAGGTCGACGGCAAGCTCCCCGACGACCGGCTCACGCAGGTGTGCCTCATGACCTACGCCTCGGACATGACCCTGCTCGACACCGTCCTGCTCAGACACGGGCGGTCGTTCGCGGGGATCTCGATGGCCAGCCTCGACCACGCGATGTGGTTCCACCGGCCGTTCCGCGCCGACGAGTGGCTCCTGTACGCCCAGGAGGCGCCGACCGCGCAGGGCGCGCGGGGGCTGGCGCGGGGGCTGGTCTACACGCGGGACGGGCAGCTGGTGTGCTCGGTCGTGCAGGAGGGTCTGATCCGGGTCGTCGACGCCGAGGGCTGGGCCTGACCCGGCCCCGCCCCGGACCGGGCGGAGCCGGGTCCGGGGCGGGGCGGGAGCCGGTCGGCGCTCCCCGGGGCCACCCGTCCGGGCCGTCCCCCTCACCGCGGCCGTTCGGCCACGTGTGCCTCCTCCCGCCCGGCGGAGTCCGAGCCGCCGGTGGCGTCGACGTGCCGCAGGGCCACCGCGGTGACCGCGGAAAGCGCCAGGATCCCCACGGCGCCCACCGCGCCCGCCGCGTTCATCCCGGCCGTGAAGGCCTCACGCGCGCGGTCGAGGAGTTCGGCCGGGACCTCGGAGGCCACCGAGACCGCCCCCGACAGGCTGTCGCCGACCGCCCCGGCGGCCTCCGCGGAGACCCCGTCGATCGGCTCCTCCCGCATCCGCGCCCGGTAGACCGCTCCGGCCAGGCTGCCGATGACCGCGATGCCCACGGCCACGCCGAGCTCCTGCACCGTCTCGGACACCGCCGAGGCCGATCCGGCCTTCTCCGGCGGAGCCGAGCCCACCACCAGCTCCGTACCCAGGGCCGCGATCGCCCCGAGCCCCAGGTACACGAGCGAGAACCCGACCACGACCGGGAGCACGCCGTCCTCCGCCCCCACCAGGGCAATCAGGACGTACCCGGCGGAGGAGAGCGCCAGGACCGCCGCGACCACGTACCCGGGGCGCACCCGCCGGGCGGCCAGGGGCGCGGTGACCGAGGCGAGCACCATCATCAGCGCGGGCGGACCGTACAGCAGCCCGGCGGTCAGCGGCGCGATCCCCTGGACCAGTTGCAGGTACTGCGTGACCAGGAGCATGATGCCGCCGACTCCCACGAGTCCGACCAGCATCATGACCAGCGCCACGCTCACGGCCCGGTTCCGGAACAGCCCGACGTCGAGGAGGGGCGCGGACAGGACGCGCTGTCGGCGCACGAACAGCACGGCCAGGACCAGCCCCGCGGCGAGGGCGGCCAGGGCGGTCGCGCCCGGCCCGTCCTTGGCCCACTCCTTGATCCCGTACACGATCGGCAGCATCGCGCCCAACGAGAGCGCGACGCTGGCCGGGTCGACGCGTTCCGTGCGGACCGCGCGGTGCTCCGGCAGCAGGAACGGCGCGGCCACGAGCATGACCCCCACCACGGGCACGGCCACGAGGAAGGCCGCGCCCCACCAGAGGAGCTCCACCAGGGCGCCCCCCACGAGCGGCCCGGCCGCCATACCGAGGGCGAAGGAGGTCGCCCACCACCCGATCGCCAGCGCCCGTTGGCGTGCGTCGGCGAACATGTCGCTGATCAGCGCCAGGGTGGAGGGCATGAGCGTCGCCCCGGCCACGCCCAGGGCCGCCCGTGCCGCGATGAGCGCCTCGGCGCTGGTGGCGTGGGCCGCGGCCACCGACGCGGCGATGAAGGCCGCGCCCCCGACCATGAGCAGTCTGCGGCGCCCGACCCGGTCCCCGACCGTCCCCATGGTGATGAGGAACCCGGCGATGAGGAGCCCGTAGGCGTCCACGATCCACAGCTCCTGGCTGCTGGTGGGGCGCAGGTCGACGGCCAGGGACGGCAGGGCCAGGTGCAGGACGGTGACGTCCAGCCCCAGCAGCACCGTGGGCAACGCGAGCACCGCCAGGCCGGTCCACTCCCTGGGGCCGGCCCGCCGTCCGGTCGTCTGTCGCATGAGGACTCCCTCTCTCCGTTGGAAGGGGACCAGCGTGCCGACCGGCGCGCACGGGCCGCGCACGGTTCGCTGGGGACGCCCGGGAACGGCCCCGACTAGGCTGGCGGCATGCGTTTCGGAGTGTTGGGCCCGTTGGCCGTCTGGGACCCGCACGGTCGGCTGGTGGACGTCCCCGAGACCAAGGTGCGGGCGCTCCTGGCGATCCTCCTGACGCACTGGGGGCACCCGGTGTCGGCCGACCGGCTGGTGGAGGACCTGTGGGAGGGCGCGCCGCCGGGCCGGCCGCTGAACACGCTCCAGACCAAGGTGTCCCAGCTGCGCCGCGCGCTGGGCCGCGACCGTGTGCTGCTGACCCCCGCCGGGTACCGGCTCGACACGGCGGCGGACAGCCGCCTGGACGCGGCGGAGTTCGCCGACCTGGTCGCCCGTGCCCGGGCGGCCCGCGAACTCCGCACCCGGTCCGCGTTCTTCGGGGACGCGCTCGGCCTGTGGCGGGGCGCCGCCTACACCGAGGTCGCGGACGCGCCGTTCGCGCGCGAGGAGACCGCCCGACTGGAGGAGCTGCGGCTGACGGTCGTCGAGGAGCGGGCCGAGACGCGGCTCGAACTCGGCGAGCACCGGGACCTGGCCGACGAACTCGGCGGCCCGGTCGAACGGCACCCCCTGCGCGAACGGCTGCGGGCCGCGCACATGCGGGCCCTGTACCGGACCGGTCGGCGCGGTGAGGCGCTCGACTCCTACGAGGACCTGCGACGCCGCCTGGCCGAGGAGTTCGGGGCCGACCCCGGCCCGGACCTGTCGTCCCTGCACGCGGCGATCCTGCGCCACGCGCCGTCCGCCGTCGCCAGTGTCGCCGGGCTCCCCCGGGCGGGTCTCCCGCTCCCGCCGACACCGCTGATCGGCCGGGACGCGGCCGTGGCCGACCTGCGCACCCTGCTGTCGGGCGACGCCCACCGGATCGTGACCCTCACCGGCCCCGGCGGGGTCGGCAAGACACGGCTCGCGGTCGCGGTCGCCCGGAGCGCGGCCGACGACCGCCCGGACGGGGCGTGGCTGGTGGAACTCGCGGGCCTGCGCCGGGACGCGTCCCCGGGGGAGGTCGCCGAGCGGGTCATCGCCACGCTCGGACTGTGCGACACCACCGCCGACGACGACCCGATCGACCTCGTGGCATGGCTGTGCACCGCACTGACCGACCGGTGCCTGCTCCTCCTGCTGGACAACTGCGAGCACGTCGTGGACTCCGCCGCCGCGGTGGCCGCCGCCCTGTCGGAGTCCGCCCCCGGCGTCCACCTGCTGACGACGAGCCGCGAGCCGCTCGACGTCCCGGGTGAGACCGTCCGCCCGGTACCGCCGCTGGACCTGCCGGACGGCATCGACGCCGGGACCTTTGCCGAACGCTCCAGCGCGGTGCGGCTGTTCGCGGCGCGGGCGGCGGCGGCCGTTCCCGGCTTCCGGATCGACGCCGACAACGCGGCGGCGGTCGCGGCGATCTGCCACCGCCTCGACGGTGTGCCCCTGGCGCTCGAACTCGTGGCGCCCCGCCTGCGCGTACTCTCCCCCAGGCGGATCGCCGACGCCCTGGACGACAGGTTCTCCCTGCCCACGGGGCCGGGACGCGGCCGACCGGCGCGGCAGCAGACACTGTGGGCGATGATCGACTGGAGCTGGGAGCTGCTCGACGGGACCGACCGCGCCGTCCTGCGCCGTCTGGCCGTACACGCGGACGGTTGCACGCTCCGGGCCGCCGAGGACGTGAGCGCCGACGGGCGGGTCCCGGCGGAGCGGGTCCTGGGGGTGCTGTCGCGGTTGGTCGACCGGTCGCTGGTCAGCCGCGAGGGGGAACGGTTCCGCCTCACCGAGTCCGTGGCCGCCTACGCCCTCCGGCGCCTGGACGAGGCGGGGGAGCTGGCCGGGTTCCGTCGCCGGTTCGTCGACTTCCACGTCCGGTGGGCCGAGGAGACCGACGACCGCCTGCGCGGTCACGGGCAGGGCAGCGCACTGGCACTCCTGGACGCCGAGTCGGTCAACGCGCGCCGCGCCCTGGACTCCGCGCTCCGGGACGCGGACGCCGACCGGGCGCTGCGACTGGTCAACGCCCTGTCCTGGTACTGGGTGCTGCGCGGCAGGCACAGCGAGGCCCGGGGATCACTGCGCGCGGCGATCGACCTGACCGGGGGTGCCCCCGAGGCCCGCGCCGCCGCCGAGGCGTGGTCGGCGGGGATGGAGGGGCGCCCGGCACCGGTCGCCGTGGCCGATCCCCGACTCGGCGCGCGGCTGCGCTGGCTCCTGGGCGGTGCCCTCTACCGGGCCGGGCGCACCCGTGAGGGCGCCGACCTCGTCGAGCGGGCGCTGGCCGACGCCCGCACCGCAGCCGACCCGTGGGGACGGGCCCTCGCGCTGGCCGAACGCGCCGAGCAGCGGTTGGACCGGGGCGAGACGCGGGCCGCGGAGGCGGACGCCGAGACCAGCGCCGACCTGTTCCGCGGGCTCGGGGACCGCTGGGGGGCGCTGCGGGCCCGTCGGCCGCTCGCCCGTCTGGCGGAGCTGCGCGGGGACCGCGTGCGTGCGGCCGCGCTCCTGCACGAGGACCTGGCCGCGGCCGAGGACCTGGGCCTGTGGGTGGACGCGGTGGGGACGCTCACCCGGCTCGGCCGTTGGGCGCTGGCCGACGACGACACCGGCCGGGCCGAGCGGCTGTACCGGCGGGCGCTGGAGATCGCGGCGGAGCGTTCGTTCACCCGGGGCGAGGTGCGCGCCGGGACCGGGCTCGGACGTACCGCCCTGCGCCGGGGTGACCGGGACGGTGCCCGGGCGCACCTGGGCCGGGCCGTGGAACTCGGGCGGGCGCTCGGTCTGGCGGACGAGGCCGCGGCACTGCTCGCGGAGACGACGGGCGGGGAGGGAACGGCGCCGCGGGCGTCCGCGACCGCGCCGCGCAGCTGACCGGCGGTCCGGCTCCGCGAACCGACCGTCCCGGGGAACGGCCCCTAGCTCTCGGGGATGCGGACGCTCGCGGTGAAGATCCGGCCCACCCGCAGACCGAAGGAGGGCGGGAGGGTGCTGCCGATGCCGAGCTGTGCGGAGTGGGCGCAGGGCGCGCTGTTCAGCGTGACGAAGGCGTCGGTGCCGTTGTGGACCGCCCAGGTGCCGTCCGGGAGGTCGACGCAGTCGACGGGATCGTCGTGGACGACGGCGCCCCCGTCGGAGGTGAGGAAGACGAGCTTCCCCGTGGCCGCGGCGGCGGGCGCGGCGGTGGCGAGGGCGAGCACGGCCGCCGCGGTGAGGGCACCGAGTCCGGTGGCTGTTCGACGCACGTCGACTCCTTCTGGCGTTGGTCCGATGACACGAGGTCGTGTCCCGCCCCGCGGGTTCCGGGGCCACACGACGCACCGGGTCCGGCCGGGACCGTGGCGCGTCCCGGCCCACCCCCCGTCCACCGGGGTGTCCGACCCCGTGGGGCCCGGTGGCTAGTCGAGGACGAAGAGGCTCTCCGCGCCGGCCAGGAGGTGCTCGGCCTGGCCCGGGTAGACGATGACGAGCGGCTCGACGTCGCTGCCGCACGGTGCGCCCGACTGGACCACGCGGGCGTTCGTCCTGTTGTAGACGGCGTTGGCGCCGTCGGGGAGGGCGACGCAGTCGGTGGGGTCGGTGTAGCGCACGTCGTCACTGTCCTCGACGCGCAGGTGGAGCGTCCCCTGGGCCGCGGCGGCCGGGGACGTCGCGGCCAGGGTCAGGGCGACCGCACTGACGACGGACCCGATCGTGGCGATGGTTCGACGCACTTCGCCTCCTTGTGGTGTTCACTTCATCACACCGTGTCACGTGTGCGGCTGAATGCCTATCACCGACGGCTGCCGTCGTACGCGTGGCGGTCGCGGCGCTCCCGGGGTCCGCGGTGGGCCGAAGCCCGGCCGGAGATCGGACGGCAACGCTCCCGACCCCCCGGGCATTCCCTTGAACCCGTGGCCGGATGCGGACGTTGTCGCAGGTCAAAAATAGGTTGCTGATTTTCTCGGCCGCACCGTAGTGTGTACATCGTCGTCATGACCGCCCCTGGCGCAGGTGCAAGACCCTGCCGCCCGATCGTGAAGGAGGTGCCCCATCTGATGAGCAACACCACGCAGACCACCGGTTTCGTCGCTGTTTTCGCCATGCCTTCGCGTCAGCGTCCGGTGACCGTTGCCCAGGGCGCCGCCTTGAACGGTCACGGTGACGTCAACGCCATGTTCGGCGACTTCACCACCATCGGTAGCGGTATCGCCCGCGGCTGCCAGCGCGGCCTCGGCGGCTTCCTCGGCATGACCGGATTCCAGGGGTCCCGTCCCTCGGTGATCAGGGTCGCCAAGGGTGATGCCCGTACTGGCAGTGGTGTGTCCGCCGAGCTCGAGCCGGCTCCCGAATGGGGCGAGCCGCTGGCGAAGCACGCCGAAACCGCCCGGCGCCGCTATGGCGCAGTGGGGGAGTGTCCACGGAGGATTCCGGCCTAGAGCAGGACAGGCCGAGAGTTTCGACCGTGGCCGCGGACCCCGCACAGGGGCCGCGGCTTTCTTTGTATCTCCGTAGCCGGACTCCGTCCCCCAGGGGCGGTGGACGGCTTCGGCGACATCGCAAGTCCAGGTCCCGCACCGGACTCGTCCGGTGGCAGCAAGCACCGACCGCGTTGTACGAAACGAACAAAGATCTTGGAGGGCACCGATGCTTGCGTCGGTCCTGCAAACGCCCTGGCTGGGTGAGACCGAAGTTCCCTGCCGACTCCAGCCCGACCTGTTCTTCGCCGAGGCACCCGCCGACGTCGAGGCCGCCAAGGCCATGTGCGGCTCGTGCCCCGTCAAGGAGCAGTGCCTGACGGACGCTCTGGAGCGCAAGGAGCCGTGGGGAGTCTGGGGCGGGCAGCTGCTCGTCGCCGGTCAGGTCGTGGCGCGCAAGCGCCCTCGCGGCCGTCCTCGGAAGAACCCCGCTCCGGTCGCCGCCTGACCCCCACCCCCCAATACCGAACACACACCTCCACGAAGGAACGAAGAACGATGATGCTGTTCCAGGAACTCATGCGCGTGGTCGAGGGCGCGGAAGTCGAACCCCGCCACCGCGAGAACCTCCGGCTCGGAGCGCGCCAACTGCGCGCGCGTCAGCGGGAGGAGCGCCGTATCGAGGAAGCGCTCATGGAAGTCGCGTGGTCCAGGCTGTGTTGACGCACGGCTGACCGGTGGGAGGGCGGCGGACGGTAGACCCTCCACCTGATCATTCACGCGCGGTGTGGGACCGGGCGGTGGCCTCCGAACGTGGTCACCGCCCGGTCTCTTTTCCATTGCGAAAAGATCATGAGATCGCCGTGGTGGGCGCCCGTGTGCTCCTTCCGGAGGCCGAGGGATCGTCCTGGCCAGAGTGGAATCCGCCACACCGTAGGGCTTTCCGTGCGCATGAGGTCACCCGGCCATCACGGAACAGACAGACAATTCTCCGCAAGACGCATCTGTGCTACGGCGCCTCCCTCGGCTACCGTAAAGTTCGTGCCCTCAGACACCAAAGTCGAGGTACGCCGCAGTCCTCGTCGCCGACGCACCGTGTCGGCCTACCGGGACGGGGACACCACGGTCGTCCTCGTGCCCGCGACGTTCTCCCGCGCAGAGGAAAAGCGCTGGGTGGGACGGATGCTGCAACGCCTGGAGGCCCGCGAGGGCCGACGGCACTCCGGCGACCGCGAGCTGCACGAGCGCGCGCTGGAGCTGGCCCGCCGGTTCCTCGACGGGACCGAACTGCCCGAGTCCGTGCGCTGGGTGGACAACCAGAACGCGCGCTGGGGTTCGTGCACCCCCGAGACCCGCACGATCCGTATCTCCCGCCGTCTGGTCGGCATGCCCTCGTGGGTGGTGGACTACGTGCTCGTCCATGAGTTGGCCCACCTGTTCCACGCCCACCACGGCCCCGAGTTCTGGGATCTGGTGCGGCGCTACCCCAGGGCGGAGCGTGCCCGCGGCTATCTGGAGGGGTTCGGCGCGGCCTCGCGTCTGGAGCCCTGCGACCAGGGTGGGGCGCCCGAGGAGGAAGAGGACACCGCGGGGGTCGCGGCCGAGGACTGAGGACGGGCCGAACCGGTCGCGTGTTCGCGGCGTCCGCGTCACGGGGTGTCCGGAACCCGGGTGTCCCGTGTCCGCCCCGGCCTCGGTCGCCCCCGGCCGCCGCTACCGCCCCGACGGAGGAGAAAGCGTTGAAGGCGGACGTCTCCTCTCGTATTCCCATGAGGGCAAGTCGCACATTTCGGAAGTTCGGTGACTACTTCCCAGTAGCGGGTGTGTGGCGCGAGAAAAAGCCCTACTCTCTTCGCGCGAGAGAAAATCGAAAGACCCCGCGACGGTTAATCACTGCCCGGGGCCGTGGCCGACACACGAGTGTCTTTTCAGCAAAGGAAGTTGCCGGCGTGCACAAGCCTACTCCCGCCCTCGTCGCCACGGCCGGGTTCTGCGCCAGAACCCTGCGCACCCCCGCCCGCGGACGCCGCTCCGCGCCCACACGCCGCCGCACGCCCCTGTCCGGACCGTGCGCGCGTCCGAGCCGCCCCGCCGCCCCGACCGTGGAAGCCGCCGTCGTCGATGTCGCCCCGGTACGCCCCTGCGCCTGGCGTGGACCTCCTGGCCACTGCCTGAACGGACCACACGCGGACCCGGGGTCGCGGATCCCCGGTCACGAACTCACCGACGCCGGGGCCGAGCCGTGGGACGAGCCCGGTGAGGGCCCGGGCGACGCGTCGCGGCACGGGCGTCCCACGCGGTCGTCGAGGCCACCGGTGTCCACGCGGTGCAGATCGCCCCGCTCTTCGCACCACCGGAACCTCCCCACCCTCACCCGTCGATTCGGCCACCCCGGTCGTGGGGTCCCCGACCCACGACCGCTCCGACACCCCTCGAGGAGTCCAGTGCCCAGCCGAGAACACGAGATCCCGCTGCGGATCATCCAGAACCTGCCCGAGATGGTGCCGGTTCTCCTCCAGGAGTCCCTGGGGATCGAACCGCCTTCGCACACCGAAACGGTGCTCACGTCATCCGTTCTGACCAACTGCGACCCGAAGGAGTGGAACAGCGACGGCGCCGTCGTGCTCCGCAACGGCACCGAACACGTCCTCGCCGTGGTGGTCGAGCGCCAGCACCGGGCGGACAGCCGCAAGAGGTCGAGTTGGCCCGCCTATCTGGTCACCCTCTACGCACGCCTGGGGTGCCCGGCGATCCTGCTCGTCCTGTGCCCCACGGACGGCATGGCGTGCACATGCGCTGAGGCCATTCACATCGGCCACCCGGGCTTCGTCCTGTCTCCTCTGGTGATCGGCCCGTCCGCCACGCCCGTCGTCGTCGAGGCCCGGCGGGCGCGTGAGTTCCCCGAACTCGCCGTTCTCTCGGCCAGGGCGCACGGAGACGCCGACCACGCGACTCTCGACGCGCTGATGGAGGCCCTGGACTCCATCGACCCTGATCGCCGCGCGTTCTACTATGACTACGTTATGGCTGGTCTCGGCGAGGCCGCCCAGAAGCACATGGAGGATCTGATGGCCGTGGACACCTGGGAGTGGCAGAGCGACTTCGCCCGTACCTACGTCGGGATCGGCCGCGAGGAGGGTCGCGAGGAGGGTCGTGAGGCGGTCGCCCACAGTGTGGTCGCCGTACTGGAGGCGCGCGGTTTCACCGTCCCCGACCAGGTTCGTGAACGTATCGAATCCTGCACCGACCTGAAGACGCTGGAGGAGTGGGTTCCCAGGGCCGTCGCCGTCGACCGGCCGGAGGACCTGTTCGACTGACCGTCACGGCGGGCGGCGGGGGTTCCCGCTCCGGTCGATCGGCCGACGGCGCTCAGGGGAGGTCCCACCTCGCGGATGGGGCCTCCCCCGGATGCCCGGGTGCCGTCACCAGGGGCCGTCCTACCTGTGGCTTCCGCCGCCGTGGTGTCCGCCACCGCCGCCGTGGTGTCCGCCGCCACCGCCGTGGTAGTACCCGCCACCGTGGTGCCCCCACCCGTGTCCGTGGCAGTGGTAGTGCCTGTGCCACTTGCCGTGGTGCCTACCGTGCTTGTGACGGTGGTTGTGGCAGCGCCTGTGCTCGGGGAGCGCGGTCGGCGCGGTCCTGGCCGACGTGGTCTCCTGCTGGACGACGGCCGGGCCGCCGGTGGCCTGGGCGGCCGCCGGGCTGCCGGGCTGGGCCGTCGCGACCGACGGAGCGCCGAACGCCAGTGCGGGAACCGCGAGCCCCGCGACCAGGGCGCCTGCGATCGTCTTCCTGTTCATGGGAACCCCCATCGCGCCGGGACGATGCGGGGCGTGCTCGTCTACGTCCGCCGCAGTCGCCCGTCCGATCGACGGGAGTCCTCCGTGCCCATGACTCCCGTGGAGGATCCGGGCGGTGCGGACAGGTGCCGCCCAGCGGCGGCGCTCCCGTGCGGGCACGCTCACCGATGTCGCGTGCGTGTTCCGTCCTCCACCTGTCTGGCTGTGGTTCTCCCTACCATTCTTGCGCGCCCATGCGTGCGATGGAAGATGGCGGAATAAATGTCATGTATGTGACATTTGAGAATCCATGTCGACTATTGACGGGAAAATGAAAAAGGTAATTCCGGAGTGCCGGGGGAGGGCGGACGGGCCCGCTTCTCCGGGTGTTCGGCGTCCCGCGCCAGGGCGCCGGTTCGACTGCCGTACGCGTACCGACCGCGTGTGTGTCGGCCGGGCTCCTCATGGTCCATCGGCGAACGGGGAACGGGTCGCACATCGCGGAGCTGTCGTCCCCCGCGTCCCGGCGGCCGACGCGCGAGCCAGGAGAACCCCTGTCCTCTCCCCGTGCGGACGCCGCGCCTCCCCGACCGGCGGACTCCTGGCCACACTCCGAGAGACAGCCGTGACGACACGGGCCCCGTTCCGGATGGTGGAACGGGGCCCGCACGCGTCTTCCGGCGGTGCCGGACGCCCGGACCTACACGCCGGTCGCCCGTCCGTCGCGCAGGTGCCCGGCCACGGCCGACGCGGCCGCCCGGACCAGGGCCCGGCACGGCTCGTCCGACGGCTCAGGCACCCCGTCGACCGGGAACCAGCCCAGGTCGTGCGACTCGTTCGGGTCCCGCACCAGCACCGCGTCCGGGGGCGCGATCGCCGCGAACTGCACATCCAGGTGGTGACTCCCGCCCCCGCACGGCACGGCGTGCCGGTCCAGGCGGACCGGAGACGGCAGCAGGGTGATCCCCTCGATGCCGGACTCCTCGGTGGCCTCCCGCAGGGCGGCCCCGGCCAGCGTGGCGTCCTCGGGCTCGCAGTGCCCGCCGGTCTGCAGCCACAGGTTGTGGACACCGTGCAGCACCAGCGCCACCCGGGAACCGTCCGCCGAGATGATCGCCGAACTCGCCGTCACGTGACCGGGCAGGCACCCGCGCCACATCGCGTCCTCGTGCGCGTCCAGGTGCTCCAGGTACGACCGGCGCAGCTCCTCCTGCCGGGCGTCGGGCGCGCTCCACGTGCCCAGCACCGCCCGGGCGTCCGCGTGCAGTGACACGGTCTAGGCGTCCTCTCCGCGGTCGTCCCCGTCGTCCTTCTTCCCGTCCTTCGCGCCGTCCGCGTCACCGGTCAGCTTCGAGATGTCGAAGTCGGCGTCCCCGAACTCCCCGCCGCCGCTGACGAACGCGTCCGGGTCGTCCAGGTCGGTGCCCGTGGGCATCAGGTCCGGGTGCTGCCACACCGCGTCGCGCCCCTCGATCCCGCGCGCCTCCTCCAGCGCGGTCCACAGGGCCGACGCCTCGCGCAGACGCCGCGGGCGCAGTTCCAGCCCCACCAGGGCCGCGAACGTGTGCTCGGCGGGCCCGCCGGTGGCCCGGCGCCGCCGGGTCGCCTCGGCCAGGGCGCCCGCCTGCGGAAGCCGCTCGGACACCGCGTCCGACACCACCGTGGCCACCCAGCCCTCGATCAGCGCCAGGGCGGTCTCCAGGCGGCCCAGCGCCGCCTTCTGCTGCGGGGTGTCCTCCGGCTGGAACAGGCTCTCGCCGCCCACGCCGCCGGACAGCGCCTCCTGGAGGGCCTCCGGGTTGGTGAGGTCGATCCCGCCGAGCTTGTCCTCCAGGCCGCTGACGTCGAACGACATCCCGGCCGCGTACTCCTCGACCAGCCGGGACACGTACGAACGCAGCCACGGCACGTGCGAGTACAGGCGGTGCACCGCCGCCTCGCGCGCGGCCAGGTACAGCCGCACCTCGTCCTCGGGGATCTCCAGCCCCTCGCCGAACCCGGCCACACCGGGCGGCAGCAGGGCCGCGTTGCCCTCACCGGCCAGCGGCAGGCCGATGTCGGTGGTGCCGATCACCTCGCGCGCCAGCTCGCCGATCGCCTGACCGGCCTGCTGGCCGACCATCATGCCGCCCATCTGCTGGACCATGCCCAGCAGCGGACCGGCCACGGACCGCATCTCCTCCGGGAGGTTCTGGCCCATCGCCTGCACGGTCTTGGACGTCAGCGGGTCGCACAGCTGCGCCCACGAGTCGATCGTCCGCTCGATCCACTCCGACCGGCTCCAGGCCTGTGCGGTGTGGATCCCCGACGGCAGGTCGGTAGCCTGGTCGAGCCACAGGTCGGCGAGGCGGAGCGCCTCCTCGACCTTGGCGTAGTCGTGCGGCGGGATGCTCGGGTCGCCGTGCTGGGACACCGTGTGCCGCGCGATGTTCTTGGCCATGTCCCAGTTGATCCCCGACGGCGACGACGTCCCGCCGGAGCCACCGGGGCTCGGCTGGCTCGACATCATGTCGGCGAACTGCCGGAGCATGTTGGCCATCTGTTGCGGGTCGCCGAACGGGAAGTCGCTCGGCGTTCCGGAGTCTCCCCCGCCCGGGCGGCCGCTGCCGGCACCCGAGCCGGAGTCGCCAGAGCGGCGTCCGGACTCGTCATCGGGATCGTTCGGCATGCTGAAACCGAATGGCAGGTCGCTCACTATCAGACCTCAGGCAGGATTAGGTTTGGTCTCCACTGTCACGTTAGCTGGGAGTCGCCCGGAGTGAATACCGAAAGCAACCAGGTTCGCCCAGAGCACAGCCCCTCCGAAGGCGCGGGCTCGGTGGTCGCGGTCACCGGTGCCGCCTCCGGGGTGGGTCGGCTCCTCGTGCAACGCCTGGCCGAGCCGAATGGTTCCGTGTCCCTCCGGGAGGTCGTGGCGATCGACGACGAGTTCTCCGACCTGGACGGCGTCACGTGGCGGATCGCCGACGTGTGCGATCCGGGGCTGGTCTCGCGGCTCGACGGCATCGACGTCCTCGTGCACACCGCCGACGACCGCTCCCTGGACACCAAGCCCGCCAGGCGCCGCCAGCACAACGTCCGTGCCGCCCAGACGGTCCTGACGGCGGCCGCCGCCTCGGGCGTGCCGCGCGTCATCCTCGTCACGGGCACCATGGTCTACGGCGCGGCCCCCGACAACCCGGTGCCGCTGCCCGAGGACGCTCCCCGGGTCTCCGACAACAGCGCCGGGCTGACCGGCGACTTCGCGGAGATCGAGGCACTCGTCGAACGCGCCCGCCGTGCGCACCCGAGCCTGTCCGTCACCGTCGTCCGCCCCGCACCGCTGGTCGGCCCCGGCCTGGACACCCTGCTCAGCCGCCACTTCTCCGCGCCGCGCCTGCTCACGGTCAAGGGCCACGAACAGCGGTGGCAGTTCTGCCACGTCGACGATCTGGTCAGCGCCCTGGAGTTCTGCGCCCTGCACGGGGTCGGGGGCGTCGACGGGGTCGTGACCGTCGCCAGCGAGGGCTCCCTCTCCCAGGAGGAGGTGGAGGAGGTCGCGGGCATGAAGTCCTTCGAGGTCACCGCCAACCTGGCCTTCGGCGCCATCCGCCGCCTGCACCAGGCGAGGATCACCCCGGCGGCGGAGGGCGAGCTCAAGCACCTGGTCTACCCCTGCGTGGTGGACTGCCGGGCCCTGCGGGAGGCCGGGTGGAAGCCCCACTACGACAACAGGGAGGTGCTCGCCGCCCTGATGGAGTACCGGAGCGGCAAGCCCGCGATCGTGGGGCGCAACCTGGGCGCCAAGGAGGTCACCATCACCGCCGCGGGCGCGGCCGGTGCGGCGGCCGCCGCGATCGGTACCGCGGCGGCCATCCGCCACCTGCGCCGCCGCGGCCGGGGCTGACCGCGGGGCCCGGCCCCGGGCCGGGCGCGCGGCCGGATTCGTACCCGACGACGAGGCCGTTCCCCGCGGCATGGAGGACCCCACAGGGGTTGCCCAAGCACCGGGGCCGGGCAGGTCAGGGTTGGTACCGTCGAATCGTGCAAGAAATCACTCTCGCGGCCGTACGCGACACGCCCCTGTCCGTCGACGAGGTCCTCGCCGCCGTCTCCGACCCCCGCGCCGGGGGGACCGCCGTGTTCATCGGAACGGTGCGGGACCACGACCACGGGCGCGACGTCGCCCGGCTGGCCTACTCGGCGCACCCCTCGGTGGAGGAGCGGCTGCGCGCCGTCATGGAGAAGGTGCTCACCGGTACCACCGTCCCAGGGCGTCCGGTGGTGAGGCTGGCGGCCGTCCACCGCGTCGGGGACCTGGAGATCGGCGACGCGGCGGTGGTCGTGGCCGCCGCGGCCGCGCACCGGCAGGAGGCCTTCGACGCCTGCCGCCGCCTGATCGACGACCTCAAGGCGCAGGTGCCGATCTGGAAGCACCAGTCCTTCGAGGACGGCCGGGACGAGTGGGTCGGTACGCCGTAGGGCCGCGTGGGGACGGCGCCCCGCCGAAGTCCGGCGGCGCGCACACCCGTACCTGTGCGCCGAGCTCCCGCAACCGCACCGCGAGTCCCGCCATCGGTTCGACGTCCCCGCGCGATCCGTACGTCAACAACAGCACGCGCATTCCACGACCCCCGTTCTCCCGGATCCTCCGGGCACGGTCAGCGATTCTGCTGCACGGCCGGGGTCCTGCGGCAGGCTCCCCCGCGCGGTGTACGCCGGAAACGGCCGGAGGCGTTCGGCCCCCACTCATCGACTTGTGCCGATCATCGGATCCGGCGCGCGGCCGCCGGGACCGGGCGCGCGTCCGGGTTCCACGCGGGCCGTAGGGTATGGGCATGCTTCGTCGTGTCCTGACCCTCGTCGTCGCCCTCGCCCTGCTCGTGGGCCTGGCGCTCGGCAGCCTCCACCTCCCCATGCCCTACATCGTGGCCACCCCCGGCGTCACGGTGAACACCGTGGGCGAGTTCGACGACGGTCCGGTGATCAGGATCGAGGGCGCCGAGAGCTACGAGCACGACGGTGCGCTCTCCATGGTCACCATCCAGTACGCGGGCGGTCCCCAGCGGCGGCTCAGCGCGCTGGAGGTCCTCACCGCATGGCTCTCGCCGGGCAACGCGGTCATGCCCGAGGAGCTGCTCTTCCCGGCCGACCGGACGCCGGAGGAGGTCAGCGAGCGGCAGACCGTCCAGATGAACGACTCCCAGACCGACGCGACCGCCGCCGCACTGGGTCAGCTCGGCATCGGGTACGAGGCGGTCCCGGTGGTCGCCGACGCCGTCGAGGGCATGCCCGCCGACGGACTGGTCGAGCCCGGCGACGTCATCGTCGAGATCGACGGCGAGCCCGTCCCCACCGACGCCGGCGAGGGTGAGGGCAGTCCGGCCGTGGGCAGCGCCGCGGTCGTCGACACGGTGAGTTCACGTGAGCCCGGCGACCCCGTGGAGATGGTGCTCGACAGGGACGGCGAGACCGTGGAGGTCGAGATCACCACGGCGGAGGGCGAGGACGGCACGGCCGCCGTCGGCATTCTCATCGCCGACGACACGGAGTTCCCGATCGGCGTGGAGATCTCCGTCGGCGACATCGGCGGGCCGAGCGCCGGGATGATGTTCGCCCTCGGGATCATGGACCGGCTCAGCCGGGAGAGCCTGACCGGCGGCGCCCGCGTGGCCGGATCGGGCACCATCAGCGCCGACGGTCAGGTCGGTGGGATCAGCGGTATCCCGCAGAAGATGGTCAGCGCCCTGCGCGACGGCGCCGAGTACTTCCTCGTGGCCGCCGACAGCTGCGACCAGGTCGCCGACTCGGCGGCCTACGGCGAGCTGGAGGTGGTCCGTGTGGAGACGCTCGACGACGCCGTGGGCGCCCTGGAGACCATCCGGACCGGCGAGGGCGAACTGCCCCGCTGCGAGGGCCTGGAGTAGGTTCCCCTGCCGGGGACGGCCACCCGAAGCGGGGCGCGGGTCCGGGGCGGACCCGGCTCAGCCGTTCCCGGCCCCGCCGTCCTCGTCGAGGTCCAGGGTCAGCGCGAGCGCGGAGGTCAGCGCCGGGATGAGGTCGGCCCCGTTGAGCACCTCGGTCTCGCTGTCGTGGCTGCGCATCCGCATCGCGCAGTGGCGCGACCCGTCCCGCAGCACCCCGGCGACCATCCGGATCTCCTCGGTCTCCCGACCCGACTCGACCGGGTCCTCACCCATGGCCAGGGTCTCGTCCGAACCCTTCACCACCAGGCGCTCCATGACCAGCGCGCACCCGGCCACGTCCTCCGGCCACAGGATGCGGCCCAGCGCCTCCTCCAGGGGGACGTCGCCGGGGAGCGGCTCCTGCTCGACCGGTGTCAGCTCCTCCGGGTCGACGGGGGAGTCGATCCCCAGCAGGCCGGCCAGGGCCGGTTCCGCCTTGAGCAGGTCGGCGGTGGGCACCAGGGCGTACAGGCCCAGCGGCCGGTCCCAACCCTGCTCGGCGGCGTGGCGTTCCAGGTCCATGACGGCTTCGCGAATGTTCGACACGCTTCCATGGTGACCGATGCGGGAGCCTCGCCGGTCCCGATTCCGGCCAGTAGGGTCACCATGGGCGCGCCGGTTGCCGGTCCGATACCCCAACGATGCTCGCTCGTCACCCGGGTGGGGGGATTTCGGGAACCCGGCGGCCTCCGAATAAGTTCTCAGTAATAAGGCGCCACACGCGCACCGAACGCATCTACCAAGCCAGAACGAGGGGGAGGCGTGAGCTTCCGATCGCCCGGCGCACCACCTGCGCGTATGCCTCGCCGATCAAGGTTGCTCGCGCCTGTCGCGGCGACCGTGGTCGTCATCATCGCGGGCCTGGCGCTCGCCGCGAACTTCTGGACCGATTTCAAGTGGTTCAGCTCCGTCGGGTACACGACGGTGTTCCTGACCGAACTGTGGACGCGCGTACTCCTGTTCGCCGTCTCCGCGTTGGTCATGGCCGTTATCGTCGGCGCCAGCATCTTCTTCGCCTACCGCTCCCGGCCCGGCGTACGGCCCATGAGCCTGGAGCAGCAGGGGCTCGACCGCTACCGGCAGTCGATCGACCCGCACCGCAAGCTGTTCTTCTGGATCGCGGTCGGCGCCCTCGCGCTCCTGGCCGGAGCCGCGGCCAGCGGTGACTGGCGGGCCTACCTCCAGTTCCTGCACGCGACCGACTTCGGCGTCGCCGACTCCGAGTTCGGGATGGACATCGGGTTCTTCGCGTTCGTCTACCCGTTCCTGCGGACACTGCTCGGCTACGTGTACGCGTCGGTCATCCTGGCGTTCATCGCCGCGGTCATCGTCCACTACCTGTACGGGGGCGTGCGCCTCCAGAACGACAGCGGCCAGCGCGCCACCCCCGCCGCCCGGGTGCACCTGTCGGTGCTGCTGGGCGTCTTCGTGCTGCTGCGCGCCGGGTCGTACTGGCTGGACCGCTACGGCCTGGTCTTCTCCGACCGCGGGTACACCTTCGGCGCGTCCTACACGGACGTCAACGCGGTCAAGACGGCCCTGATGATCCTCACGGTCATCTCCGTCATCTGCGCCCTGCTGTTCTTCGCCAACATCTACTTCAAGAACACCATGGTCCCCATGGCCAGCCTCGGTCTGCTGGTCCTGTCCGCGGTGCTGGTCGGCGTCGCCTACCCCGAGATCGTCCAGCGCTTCCAGGTCAGCCCGAACGAGCAGCGCCTGGAGGAGCCCTACATCGAGCGCAACATCCAGTCCACGCGCGACGCCTACGGCATCGCCGGGGCCGAGGTGACCGACTACGACGCCACCACCGAGCTGACGCCCCAGGAACTGTCGGCCGAGGCCGACACGATCCCGAGCGTCCGCCTGGCCGACCCGTCCGTGATCTCGCAGACCTTCCAGCAGATGCAGCAGGTCCGCGGCTTCTACGAGTTCCCGGACGTGCTGGAGGTCGACCGGTATCCGGACCTCGACGGCAACCTGATCGACACCATCGTCGCCGTCCGTGAGCTGGAGGGGCCGCCCTCCGACCAGGACAACTGGCTCAACCGGCACCTGATCTACACCCACGGCTACGGCATGGTCGCCGCCGCGGGCAACCTGATCGACCCCGAGGGCCGCCCGGTCTTCACCGAGTACAACATCCCGCCCCGGGGCGAGCTGAGCGAGGTCACCGGCGAGTACGAGCCGCGGATCTACTACGGCCGCGAGGGCGCGGAGTACGTCATCGTCCAGGCCGAGCGCGAGTACGACTTCCCGGTCGACCCCGAGGAGGAGACCGAGGAGGTCCCCACCCTGGAGGACGCCCTGGAGCCCACCGCCAGCCCCGAGCCGGACGAGGCCCGCGCCCCGTCCGACTCCGACACCGAGGGCGGCGCCGAGGAGGGCTCCCAGGAGGGGACCGACGGTGCGGAGGACACCGGCAACGGGGGCGCCGAGGACGGCGAGTCCCAGGCCTACAACCGCTACGAGGGCAGCGGCGGCGTCCAGTTGAGCAGCTTCTTCGACCGGATCCTGTACGCGATCAAGTACCAGGAACCCAACATCCTGCTCAACAGCGCCATCACCAGCGACTCGCGCATCATCTACGAGCGCGACCCGCTGGAGCGCGTGGAGCGCGTGGCCCCGTTCCTGACCGTGGACAGCAGCCCCTACCCGGCGGTGGTCGACGGCCGGGTCCAGTGGATCGTGGACGCCTACACCACGTCCAACGGCTACCCGTACGCCAACCCGATCGACTTCAACCAGGCGGTCACCGACACGTTCACGGACGGCACGGCCCAGCAGGTCGGCGCCCTGCCCGGCAACGAGGTCAACTACATCCGCAACTCGGTCAAGGCGACGGTCGACGCCTACGACGGCACCGTCACGCTGTACGCCTGGGACGAGGAGGACCCGGTCCTGCAGACCTGGATGAGCGCCTTCCCGGACATCGTGACGCCCCGCTCGGAGATGAGCGAGGACCTGCTCAACCACGTCCGCTACCCGGACGACCTGTTCAAGGTGCAGCGCGAGATCATGCGCGAGTACCACGTGACCAACGCCGAGGCCTTCTACGGCGGTCAGGACTTCTGGACGATCCCGGCGGACCCGACCACCGGGGACGACGCCCCGATGCCGCCGTACCGGCAGACCATCAACTACCCGGGGGCGGACACGGCCAGCTTCTCGCTGACCACGACGTTCGTCCCGCGCAACCGGGAGAACCTCGCGGCGTTCATGGCGGTCAACAGCGACCCGAACTCGGAGGACTACGGCCAGCTCCAACTGCTGGAGCTGCCGCGCAGCACGGTCAACTTCGGTCCCGGCCAGATGCAGAACGCCTTCGACTCCGACGCCGCGGTCCGTGAGGTCCTGCTGCCGCTGGAGCAGTCCAACGCCGAGGTGACGCGGGGCAACCTGCTGACCCTGCCGTTCGGCGGCGGCCTGCTGTACGTCGAGCCGCTCTACGTCCAGGCCGGCGGCGGCGGTGCGGCCTCCTTCCCGCTGCTCCAGCAGGTGATGGTCGGCTTCGGTGAGGACGTCGCGATCGGCAGCAACCTCCAGGAAGCGCTGAACAACCTGTTCGGGGAGGGTGAGGCGCCGCTGCCCGACCCGGAGGCGCCCGCCGAGGACGAGGAGCCCGCCGAGGGCGGCGCGGAGGAGCCCGCCGAGGAGCCCTCCGGCAACGAGGCGCTCACCGACGCGCTGAACGAGGCCGTCGAGGCCTGGGAGGAGGCCCAGGACAACCAGGACCAGGCCAACGAGGACCTCCGGGAGGCCCTGGAGGCGATCGAGGACGCGCTGAACGAGTAGGCGCCGGGACCTCCGGGTCCGGGCGGCCGGTCGACGGGGCGGGGCCTACGGGCTCCGCCCCGTTCGCGTGGGCCCCGGGGCGCCGCCGCCCGCGTGGCCCACGTCTCGTGGCGTCGATTTGGGTTCACGGCCCGGACACGCTACTGTTGAGAACACAACGACGCGGGGTGGAGCAGTTCGGTAGCTCGCTGGGCTCATAACCCAGAGGTCGCAGGTTCAAATCCTGTCCCCGCTACTGATACCGGACCCGGAAGAAATTCCGGGTCCGGTGCTTTTCACCTGATTCCCCGTTCCGGCGGGGTGCGGAACTCGTTCCGTTCGGGTGGATGTCGGCGCCGGTCGTCGCGGGGTGAAAGTCCTGATACGATCGACGAAGGTCAGGCCGGAAGGTTTGACCGGGGTGGATCCCCTCCGGTTCTTCTCAGGAAAAACCGGTTTGCCACCCGGGGCGAAAGGCCCTAAAATAGGGATCAACGACGCGGGGTGGAGCAGTTCGGTAGCTCGCTGGGCTCATAACCCAGAGGTCGCAGGTTCAAATCCTGTCCCCGCTACCAATGAGAGCCGGTGCGGTCGGAAGCAGAGCTTCCACCGCACCGGCTTCTTCTGTTTCCGGGAAAAACCCGCACGGAACCGTCCCGGCGGGAAATGGCGTAAAGGGGCCGGGGGCGTTTTCCGGCCGAGCCCGGGAGAGCGCACCGGGCCGCGGTCCCCGCAGGGACCACGGCCCGGAGTTCGGGGCCGGGGGTCAGCGCGTGCGGCCCTCGACGAGCTCCACCACGCGGTCGGCGCGTTCGGCGACCTTGGGATCGTGGGTCACCACGACCACCGCCGCGCCCCGCAGTTCGGCCTGGGCCAGTAGCTGGTCCATGATCATCCGGCTGCTCGCGGCGTCCAGGGCGCCCGTGGGCTCGTCGGCGAGGATGAGCGCGGGTTCCCGGCTCAGGGCCCGCGCCAGCGCCACACGCTGCTGCTCACCGCCGGAGAGCTGGTGCGGCTGCGAGGTGAGGCGGTGGCCCAGGCCGACGGACTCCAGCAGTTCGCGGGCGCGGGTCCGGCGGCGGAGTACGGGCACCCCGCCCAGCACCATCGGCACGCCGACGTTGGCCAGGGCGCTGCGCCGCTCCAACAGGTGGAACTGCTGGAAGACGAAGCCGATGCCCGCACCGCGCAGACGTGAGCGGCGGCCCTCGCCCAGACGGGTGGTGTCGACGTCGTCGAAGACGTAGGCGCCGCCGCTCGGCCGGTCCAGCAGGCCGAGCAGGTTGAGCAGGGTGGACTTGCCCGAGCCCGACTGGCCCACGATCGCCACGACCTCGCCGCGCGCCACCTGGAACGTGCAGTCGTACAGGACGTCGATCCGGGTGCCCGACACCGTGAAGTGGCGGGTCAGACCCTCCACCCGGAGGAGGGGAGAGGTGCCGGACGGGGAGCGCGCGGCCTCCGGCGCGGGTGTGTCGACCGCCATCTACTCGGCCTCCATGATGACGTAGTCGCCCTCGTCCGCGAACTCCTCGCCGGGG
The DNA here is from genome assembly GCF_055632325.1 of Nocardiopsis sp. KDC1DS13DA1. Classification (NCBI taxonomy): domain Bacteria; kingdom Bacillati; phylum Actinomycetota; class Actinomycetes; order Streptosporangiales; family Nocardiopsidaceae; genus Nocardiopsis; species Nocardiopsis sp. KDC1DS13DA1. The sequence continues at coordinate 71,781 of NZ_JBVMUY010000001.1, read as the reverse complement.
CCGCCGGGAACGTCGAACCGGGGGTCGAGCGGGACCGGGTCCATGACCTGCTCGCCGACGCTCAGCCCCTCGACGACCTCCACCATGGAGCCGTCGGACACGCCCAGGGTGACCGCACGCACCTCCTGGGACCCGTCCTCGGCCACGACCATGACCTCGCCCTCGTCGGCCCTGCCGCGCACGGCGGTCACGGGGACGGCCATGACGTTGGACACGTCCTCGACGGCCACCGACAGCTCACCCTGCACGCCGTCGTAGGCCTCCACGTCGGCGGGGACCCGGCAGACCAGCTCGGTGCCGCCGCCACCGCCTCCGCCGCCCTCGACACCCTCGCCCCCGTCGGGGGAGCCCCCTTCGCCGCCCTGCTCGGCCGGGCCCAGGGAGACGAACTCGCACGGTGCCGGGGCGGGGCCCTGGTCGATGCTCAGCTCGATGTCCCGGGGCTCGCCGCCGAAGCGGTACAGGTCGTTCGACGGAATGGACGCCACCGCCTGGAACTCGTCCGGGGCCACCGTCGCCACGACCGCGCCGGCCTCGACGACGTCACCGTCGCGCAGGTCACCGATCCCGGAGACGTCGCCCGCGCGGGGCGCGTAGAGCGTGACCTCGCGCGCGGCGGGGGCCTCGGCGTCCTCCTCGCCCCCGGCGCCCGCGGTGTCCGGGACGGACAGGGTCACGATCGGGGCGCCGTTCTCGACCGGGGTTCCGTCACCCACCCAGACCCGGGTCACGGTGCCGCCGCCCCGGGCGGTGACGTCCTCGCCGGGGGCGGCCCGGACCGCGGCGTCCAGCACCATCACCGAGCTGATCGAGCCCAGCTCCACCGTGAACGGCACGCTCGTCTCCAGGGCGGCCTGTTCCATGGGGATCTCCGGGCCGCCACCGCCGAGCACCCGCGGCAGCACGACGTAGGTTCCGCCGCCCAGCCCCGCGAGGAGTACGAGCCCGGTACCGGCGATGATCCACTTCTTCTTGCTCATCTTGAGTCTCCTACTCGCGGAGTCCGGCGACGACGGACGCGCGCAGCGCCCGGGCCGCGGGGATGATCCCGGCCAACAGTCCGACACCGGCGGCGCTGCCCAGTCCGAGGAGCACGCCGTTGGCCGGAACGCGCACGTCGACGCCGGGCGGCACGAGGTCGAGCTCGGTGACGACCACCGAGGCCAGGGACCCCAGCGCCCAGCAACCGGCGAGGGCGATGACCCCCGCCACGACCGACACGACCACGGCCTCCATCACCACGGCCACGAAGAGCGTGAACCGGGAGGCCCCCAGGGCCCGGTAGGTGGCCAGCTCGCGGCGGCGCTCGCGCACGGTGACCAGCCCGACGTTGAGCACGCCGAGCAGGCCGGTGCCCAGGGTGACGAAGGCGATGCCGAGCAGGCCCCAGGTCATGTACCGCAGGGGTTCCTCGAGCATGTCCGCACTGTCCGCGCGGTAGCTCCAGATCGCGTCGGGGTCGTCGACCCCCCACCGCCAACCGGCGGAGGCCAGGGTCCGCGCGAACGCCGAGCCGTTGTCCGCCGTGCCCGGGTGGTCCGGGTCCAGACGGACGACGTAGGTGTTCTCACCCGCGAAGTACCCGAACGAGTCCGAGGGTTCCTCGGAATCCGCCGGGGCGAAGAGCATCTCCTCGGTGGCGGGGGAGCGCAGCAGGTAGGCGGTCTGCCAGCTGAAGTCCATGTTGGAGTCGGCGATGACACCGACGACCCGTGCCTCCATCCACCGGTCCTGGCCGACCTGTACCTGTGCCAGGTCCGGGAGCTGGTCGGCGAGGGACTGGTTGATCACCAGGACGGGGGCGAGCGACTCGGTGTCCTCCTCGGAGAACCAGCGCCCCTGGGCCATGTCGAGGCGGCGGATGTCGCCGAGTCCGGCGTCCACGCCGCGGAACTCCACCTCGGGTGCGGTCGCGTCACCGGAACGGATCCGGATCGGGTTCCCCGGCATCTGGTACAGGGAGACCTGCTCGCCGCCCGCGCGGTACAGGTCCTCCTCCAGGGCTTCGCGGTCGCTGATCTCGGCACCGATGCCGACCTCCAGCGTCGCGGGGAGCCCGCCCTGGATCTCGCTGTAGGCGACGGCGTAGCGCTGTCCGAAATCGCTGCCCATGACCACGACGATCAGCGCGCCGACACCGACGACGACGCCGGCGCAGGACAGGATGGTCCGGGCGACGTTGGCCCGGGAGCCGGCGAAGGCGAGCACGATCCCGGCTGTGAGGGAACGTAGCATTCGGCCCCTTCCCGTGTGTGGGGCCCGGCACCGCCGAGGGACGGCCGGGCCCGCGTGAATCGGGTGGTTTCACGACACCCAACGAGGGGAACACGAATTTCGGTTCACGGCCGTAGCGGGTTTTTGGCCGGGCGACGGACCGGTCCGTTCCGGGGGTCAGCCGACGGAGAAGCCGTCACAGGTCAGCGGGGTTCCGGCGGAGCTGTCACTCCAGATAACGGTATGGACACCGTCCGCCGATCCGGCGTCCGGGGCGGCGGTGGCCCCGGCGGCGGTGGCCGTGAAGTCCCCGGGGTAGTCGACGTGGGTCCAGGACCCGGCGGCGAGGGCGGCGTCGGCGGCGGACGAGGAGCCGTCCGGCGCGAGAACGGTCACGGTCACGCCCGTGACCCGGGTGTTCTCACCGGCCAGCACACCCAGCCGGACCGGTGCCCCGGGGGAGACGTCCGACCGCGGTGCCTCGGTCCGCCAGGTGCCCGGGGCGGGGGAGTCGACGGCCGGGGAGCACGTGTAGGTGCCCGGGTCGAACACGGTGTCGGGGAGGCCCGAGGGCGCGGCGGAGGTGGAGGCGCGCACGCGGTCGGCGATCATCGCGTCGAGTTCCTCGGGGGCGTACCCGTGCCCGCCACCGCAGGCGGCGGCCGCGGTGACGGACACGGCGGCGGCCAGGACGGCGGCGGCGCGGCGGAGCGCGGATCGTGGGGGTGTCGTGGTCAGCACACCCGGCAGGCTACTACCTGTGGTGATGGGACGTGTGTGGAAAGTGACGAATGCCGGGCGGGGGGCCGACGGGCCCGGGGCGTTGGGAACACGCCCTAACGGACGGGCGTGGGGCCGCCGTTGAGCCAGGTCAGCGCGGAGTCGTGCAGCAGTCCGTTGCTGCACACCAGCGGTCCGCCGTCCACGAAGTCATCACCGCGCAGGTTGGTCGCGCGCCCCCCGGCCTCCTCCAGGATGATCGGCAGCGGCGCCGCGTCCCAGAGCGACAGTTCGGGCTCGGCGGCCACGTCCACGACACCCTCGGCGACCATCACGTGGGACCAGAAGTCACCGTAGGCGCGGGTGCGCCAGACCGAACGGGTCAGGCCGAGGAAGGAGTCGAGCAGGCCGCGCTCCTCCCAACCGGTGAGCGAGGAGTAGCTGAACGAGGCGTCGCCCAGTTCCGAGACCTTGGACACGTGGCAGCGGGTCGCCTTCGACAGGCCGCGCCCCGTCCAGGCGCCGCCGCCCTTGGCGGCCCACCAGCGGCGGTGCAGGGCCGGGGCGGACACGAGGCCGACGACGGGCCGGTCGCCCTCCAGGAGCGCGATGAGGGTCGCCCAGACGGGGACTCCGCGGACGTAGTTCTTCGTCCCGTCGATGGGGTCGATGACCCACACCCGGTTGCTGTTGCCGGTCCTGCCGTACTCCTCGCCCACGACCGCGTCGCGGGGGCGGGCGCGCGAGAGCACACCGCGCAGGGTCTCCTCGACCAGTCGGTCGGACTCGGTCACCGGGGTCAGGTCCGGTTTGGTGTCGACCACCAGATCGAGCGCGCGGAACCGTTTGAGCGCGAGGTCGTCGGCAGCGTCGGCGAGCACGTGGGCCAGCCGCAGATCATCGTCAAAGGACGCCATGGCCGGTAACGCTACCCGGACCGGGCCGTCCCTGGCGACGGGGGCACCCCCACGTGACCAGAGTGTTAGTCGCGGCCGGGCCTTCGGAACTTCCGGGAGGACGGGGCTCCGGGGCCGTTCGGTGGGAGGATGGAGGGATGGAGACCGCGAGCGGACGCAGGCACGCCGGCGGGACGTCGGCGCGGGAGCGGTTGATGGACGCCGCCTACGCCGAGATCGTGGCCGGGGCGTGGCAGGGGCAGCGGATGGCCGACATCGCGGCGGCGGCGAAGGTGTCCAGGCAGACCCTGTACAACGTGTTCGGCAGCAAGGAGGGGCTGCTCCAGGCGATCGTGGTGCGTGAGGTCAACGGCTTGTTGGACACGGTGGTGCGCCTCCTGGAGGCGCAGGAGCACGACTCGGCGCACGCGGTGAGCAGGGCGACGCGGCTGATCCTGCTCAACGCGCGCGACAACCCGCTGCTGAGGGCGGTGCTGACCGGGGACCGGGAGCTGCTGCCGGTGCTCACGACGAGGTCGGCGCCGCTGCTGGACGTGTTGGGGGAGCGGATCGCCTGGCGGGTGGGGGAGCGCTGCGCGTGGGCGGACCCGCCGCTGGCCGAGGCGGTCGCCGACGTCGCGGTGCGGCTGACGGTCTCCTACGCGCTGCAGCCGATCGATCCGGAGCGGGCGGCGGAGCGGGTCGAGCGGGTCGTGCACGGGATGCTGTCGCGCGGCCGTTGAGAGGGGGTGCCGCCACGTGTGGGAGGAGCCGCTGTCGGAGCGGGAGCGGCGGAAGGTGCTGAGGAAGTACATGCCGCACGGCCGGATCACCGTGCTTCCGGTGCGCCGAGCCGAGCGGCTGGTGCTGTTCGACCAGGTGGCGCGTGCCTTCGAGCCCGGGGTCCGGTACACGGAGGTCGAGGTCAACGCGGTGCTGGTGCGGTTCAGCGCGGACCTGGCGGTGCTGCGGCACAGCCTGGTGGACGAGGGGTTCATGGAGCGCGACCGGTCGCGGTACTGGCGCTGCGGGGGGACGGTGGACCTGTAGCGGGGGTCGGGCCGGAGAAGGGCGTCCCCCGGCCCGGGGCGGTCGCGCGTCCGGTGCGCGGTCAGTCGAAGAGCTGGTCGGCGTCGGCCACCGTGACGGCCCGTTCGAGCCACGTCTCCAGCTCGGTGAGGTCGGCGCACCGGTCGATGCGGTCGCGGGCGGATCCCGAGACCGGGACGTCGCGCACACGCAGGACACGCAGCAGGGCCTTCCGCTCGCCCTCGATCCGGCCCATCACCTGGCCCTCGACGCGACCCTCGACGCGGCCCTCGGCGCGGCCCTCCCTGAGGCCCTCCTCACGTCCCTGTCCGACGTACTTGCGGGCGAAGTCGCTCTGCCACTCGTAGGTACCGGCCGCCATGAGTTCCTCCCACCTCTCCCGAGCCGCCGCGCTGAGCTTGGACTCGATGAAGTCATTGTAGATAAGCCTGGTGTGTTCGGGCAGGGCGTCCAGGGCCGCTTCGGCGGCCTTGAGGACGGCGGGGTCGTCGCCGTGCGCGGCCACCGACAGCACGGACAGTTCCGGCAGGCGCCTGGCCTGGTCGACGTCGTCGACCACCGGTGTGTTGCTCGGCCCCAGGACCGCGGGCGCGAAGGCGGTCCCACCGGCCTCGAACTCGACGGGGGTGCGCGCCCACACCTCGGTGCTCCTGTCGGGGCAGACCACCATCAGTCTGACGGGGCAGCGCAGCATCTCTCTGACGGTGGCCACGTACAGCGGCCAGGTGTACGGCTTGTCCTGGTCCTTCTTCTGCTGGACCTCGGCGATGATGGCCAGCACCCTGGCCCCGTCGCGGTCGTGCAGGACGACGACGTCGTCGGATTTGAAGGGTAGGGGCCTGAGCTTGGTGTGGTCGGTGCAGCCGATCTCCACGCGCGCGAAGTCGGGCACGGGGAAACCGATCGTGTCGCGTAGCACGGCAGGAGCCAGTTCCGGGTTGTTCTGGAACAGGCGGACCTGGAGCTCGTGGTCGAATCCGGGCATGCCGGGAGACTACCGAGCGTGACCGACGGATGTCGGAGAACCGGGGAATCGGTTCGCGACCGGGAGGAAGTGCTCCGGCGGGGCCGGACGCTAGGCCCCGGGCTCCTCGTCGAGGGTGCCCTCCCGGCTGGCCAGCAGCCGGCGCAGCGACCCCACGCGGTCGGCGTCCAGGGTCCCCCCGGTGAGGGCCGCGGCGACGGCGCAGCCCTCGACGTCCTCCTGGTGCGTGCAGTCCGGGGGGCACCCGCGGGTGACCTCGTCGATGTCGGCGAAGCCCGCCACGATGTCCTCGGGCTCGATGTGCGCCAACCCGAAACTGCGCACTCCGGGGGTGTCGATCAGCCAGCCGCCCTCGAAGGGCAGCGCGACGGCGGAGGTCGAGGTGTGGCGGCCCCGGCCGGTCACCGCGTTCACGTGGCCCACCGCCCGGTCGGTTCCGGGGACCAAGCGGTTGACCAGGGTCGACTTGCCCACACCGGACGAACCCACGAACACGCTGGTCCGGCCGGTGAGGCGGTCCCGGAGCCGGGTGAGGTCCCTCTCGGGGCCCAGGACCTCGTAGGGCACTCCCAGGGGCTCGTAGACCCGGACCAACTCGTCGGGGTCGGCCAGGTCCGCCTTGGTCAGGCACAGGAGCGGTGCGAGCCCGGCGTCGTAGGCCGCCACCAGGCACCGGTCGACGAAGCGGGGCTGGGGCGCGGGGTCGGCGAGCGCGCACACGATGGCCAGCTGGTCGGCGTTGGCGACGATCACCCGCTCGACGGGGTCGGTGTCGTCGGCGGTGCGGCGCAGGACGGAGCGGCGGTCGCGGACCCGGACGACCCGGGCGAGGGTGTCGGGCCGCCCCGACAGGTCCCCCACGACGTCGACGCGGTCGCCGACGACGATGGAGCCGCGGCCCAGTTCACGGGCCTTCATGGCCACGACGGGGACGTCGTTCACCAGGCACCGGTAGCGGCCCCGGTCGACGGTGGTGACCAGGCCCTCCGCCGCGTTCTCGTGCTTGGGCCGCTTCCGGGTGCGGGGTCGGGAGCCGCCCCGGGCGCGTACGCGGATGTCGTCCTCGTCCAGGTGGCGCCCCCCGCCCCGCGTGCGGCTCATGCCAGGGCCTCCGCCCAGAGGCCGGGGAAGTCGGGCAGCGTCTTGCGCGTGGTGGCGATGTTCTCCACCTCCACTCCGGGCACCGACAGCCCGATCACCGCGCCGGAGGTGGCCATCCTGTGGTCGTCGTAGGAGTGGAACACGCCGCCGTGCAGCGGACGGGGGCGGATGACCAGGCCGTCGGGCAGTTCCTCGACGTCACCGCCCAGGTGGTTGATCTCGGTCGCGAGCGCGGCGATGCGGTCGGTCTCGTGGCGGCGCAGGTGCGCGATACCGGTGAGCCGGGAGGGCGTGTCCGCCAGGGCCGCCACGGCCGCGATGGTCGGGGTGAGTTCGCCGACGTCACGCAGGTCGGCGGTGATGCCGTTGATCCGGCCGGTGCCGCGCAGGGTGAGGTCGTCGCCGGAGCGGGACACCTCACCGCCCATGCGGGTGAGCAGGGAACGCAGTTCGTCACCGGGCTGGGTGGTGTGCCCGGGCCACCCCTCGATGGTCACCTCACCGCCGCTGACCAGGGCGGCGGCCAGGAACGGCGCGGCGTTGGACAGGTCGGGCTCGACGGTGATCCCGCTGGCCTTGATCGGTCCCGGCTCGACCCTCCAGGAGTTCTCCCCGGTGGACACGGACACCCCGGCGGCGCGGAGCATCTCCACCGTCATGTCCAGGTGCGGCTGGGAGGGCACGGGCGGCCCCTGGTGGCGCACGTGGACGCCCTGGGTGAACCGGGCGCCGCTGAGCAGGAGCGCGGAGACGAACTGGGACGAACCGGAGGCGTCCAGGGTGACCTCGCCGCCGGGCACCGCCCCGGTGCCGTGGATGGTCATGGGCAGGGCGCCGCGTCCGCCGTCGTCGATGTCCGCGCCGAGGGCGCGCAGGGCGTTCAGGAGTTCGTCGACGGGCCGCTCGCGGGCGCGCGGGTCTCCGTCGAAGTGGACGTCTCCGGCGGCGAGGGCGGCGAGCGGCGGAACGAAGCGCATGACGGTTCCGGCGTTGCCGACGTCCACGGAGGCCGGACCGCGCAGCGCGGCGGGGGTGACCACGAGGTCCGCACCGTCCCGGGCGACGCCCACGCCCAGGGCCCGGAGCGCGCCGACCATGAGTTCGCTGTCGCGGCTGACGAGCGGACGGCGCACGACGCACGGTGTCTCCGACAGCGCCGCCAGTACGAGGGCCCGGTTGGTCACGGACTTGGATCCGGGCAGGGACAGTCGCGCGCTCACCGGGCGCTGGGCCGTGGGAGCGTGCCAGTGATGGCCGGTGGGCCGCGAGGAGTCAGGCATGACTCAAGGTTATCGGGACCGAGGCCGTGGACGGTGGTCGCGGGCGTATTCTGGGAGCGCCATGGTGTATCTGGATCACGCAGCCACGACCGGGGTCCGCCCGGAGGTCGTCGCCGATATCAGCGAGGAGCTCGGCGTCCTCGGCAACCCCTCGTCGCTGCACGGCCACGGCCGCGCCGCGCGCCGCACGGTCGAGGAGGCACGCGAGCGCCTCGCGGGAGCACTCGGCTGCACACCGCACGAGGTGGTCTTCACCGGCGGCGGTACCGAGTCCGACAACATCGCGGTCAAGGGGCTGTACTGGTCCCGGAACGCCCAGGACCCGGACCGGCGGCGGATCCTGGTCGGCGCGGTCGAACACCACGCGGTCCTGGACCCGGCGCACTGGATGGCCGACCACCAGGGGGCGGTCTTCGAGGCCCTCCCCGTGGACGGCTCCGGACGCGTCGATCCGGGCACGCTGAGGGAGGCGATCGAACGCGACCCCGGTTCGGTCGCCCTGGTCTCGGTCATGTGGGCCAACAACGAGGTCGGCACCGTGCAACCGGTGGCCGACCTGGCGGCCGTGGCCGCCGAACACGGGATCCCCTTCCACACGGACGCCGTCCAGGCGGTCGGAGCCGAGCCGGTCGACTTCGCCGCCAGCGGCGTCACCGCCCTGACCGTGAGCGGTCACAAGCTCGGCGGGCCGGTCGGGGCGGGCGCCCTGGTCGTCGGTCGGGGCCAGGCGCCGGTTCCCGTCCTGCACGGCGGCGGTCAGGAGCGCGAGATCCGCTCGGGCAGCCTGTCCACGCCCCTGCTGCGCGGGCTGGCCACCGCCGTCGACCTCGCCGTGGCCGAGCGCGAGGAGCACGCCAAGCACCTGGCCTCGCTCCGGGACGACCTGGAGGAACGCGTCCGGGCGGAGGTTCCCGACGTCGTCGTCAACGGTGACCCGGGCGGGAGGCTGCCCGGTATCTCCCATCTGTCCTTCCCCGGCTGCGAGGGTGACGCGCTGCTCATGCTGCTCGACGCGCGGGGCATCTCCTGCTCGACCGGTTCCGCGTGTTCGGCGGGCGTCGCCCAGCCCAGCCACGTGCTCCTGGCGATGGGGGCCGACCCGGACACCGCGCTGAGCAGTCTGCGGCTGTCCCTGGGCCGGACCTCCACCGAGGACGACGTCGCGGCGCTGGCCGGGGCGATCGGGCCCGCCGTCGAGCGGGCCCGCGCCGCCCGGGCCAAGCGCAGGCGCTAGGTCCTGTTCCCCGGAACGGCTCCCCGGGTGATGTCGCCCGGGGGTCGGCGGGGTTCCCAACGACCGAGACCACGCCGTGGGCGTCCGTTGCGGACGGCCGCGGGCGACGGGCGGGCCGACGCCGGGCGGCGGCCGAGAACGGTCACGGTTCAGTCGCCGGAGCGCTGGATCGTGACGGACCGCAGCACGACGTCCTCCGCGGGCCGGTCGCCCTGGTCGGTCTGCACCTGGGAGATCGCCTCCACGACCTGGTAGGACTCGTCGTCGGCCACCTGGCCGAAGATCGTGTGCCCACCGTTCAGGTGCGTGGTCGGCGCCACCGTGATGAAGAACTGCGAACCGTTGGTGTTCGGGCCCGAGTTGGCCATGGCGAGCACACCCGGCTCGTCGAAGGTGCGTCCGGAGTCGAACTCGTCTTCGAACGTGTAGCCGGGGCCGCCGCGTCCGCTCCCCTGGGGGTCCCCGCCCTGGATCATGAAGTCCTGGATCACTCGGTGGAAGACGGTCCCGTCGTAGTAGGCCGCGTCCCCGGTCACCGGGTTGGGCGCGCCCTGGCCCTCGGCGAGGCCGACGAAGTTGGCGACGGTCAGCGGGGCGTCCTCCGGGAAGAGTTCCACCTCGATGTCGCCCTCGCTGGTGCTCAGCACCGCGCCCTCGACGTCCGAGACGTCGATGTCGGCGGGGCCGCCGGAGGCCTCGGCGCCGTCGGTCGCGTCGCCGCCGGGCGACTCGCCGCCGTCGGCGGCGGCGTTCCGGTTCGTGTCCTCCGCCTCCACCGTGTCGCCCTGGCACGCGGTCGTGGCGAACAGGACGGTGGAGGCCAGGAGGGCGGTCGCCGGCAGGGTCAAGCTCTTCATCGGTTCACTTCCGAGGTGAGGTTCGCGGCTGGGCGGCACTCAGAGTACTGGGACCGGAGGGACTTCCCCACTCCGGGGCACGCCGACCACCGGCCGGGAGCCGTGCAGGTCAGAGGGGTTCGGAGAGGATGCTTCCAACGAGTCCGGTCATGGGACGGCATTGTCGGTTCTTGTACTGACTTATCACGGATCGCCGCACCCGCCCCGTCGCTTGACCAGCAGCACCGCCACGGGAGAGGGTCGAAGGAAGGGGGCGGGGCCGACCCGAGGGACGCGGCCCGCCCCGACCGGCGACGGGAGAGGATTCGGGAGTGAACACTGCGTTGCCGTCTGCGATGTGGCTCCCCTTCGGCGCGCGGATCCTGCGCGCCAGGTCCGACAGGGGGCTCTCGCGCGCCGAGCTGGCCAGGACCGTCGGGGTGACCGACGACAAACTCCGCGAGGTGGAGGACGCGCACTGCCGACCGGCCCGGACCCTGGTCGAGCGGGTGGACACCGCGCTGGGCGCCGAACACCAACTGGTCGACGCCTGGGCGATCACCCTCCAGGCCGAGGCCTTCCCCAACGAGTTCGGGGACATGCGCGAGGTCGGTACGCACGCGGCGCGGCTCTGGGAGCACCAGCCCATGGCCGTGCCCACGTTCCTGCGCACCCGGGAGTACTCCCGGGCCATCCTGGGACCCGCCCACCCCGACCTGGGCGCCGACCAGGTCGAGGCCCTGGTGGAGGAGGAGATGGCCCACCGGGCGGCGATGACCGGACCGGAGGGCCCCCGGCTGCGGGTGGTGCTCAACGAGGCCGCCCTGACCCGGCCCCAGGGAGGCGCGGACGTCATCAACGCCCAGCGCGGCTTCCTGGCCGACCTCATCGCGGCGGGCATCGTCACCATGGGCGTGATCCCCGAGCAGACCCCGCACCATCCGGGGCTGGGGGGAGCCTTCCGGCTGATGGAGTTCGAGGACCGGCCCAGCATGGTCTACGCGTTCGCCGCGCAGGGGGGAGACCTCACGGCCGACACCGAGCAGGTCGGGCGCTGCACGATGGTGCGTGACGCCATCGAGGGCGCCGCCGTCGAACTGACGCCGGACTCGGAGGCCCTGACCGCGCGGCGGCCCGGGAACTGAGCCCGGAGCCGACCGGCTCTTGGGGGAACACCCGATGATGGGCTAGGTTGCCCGCCATGGATATCGCGATCACTTCCGGGTACGTCGTGCCCGTCGACGGAGACCCCATCGACGGCGGCACGGTCCTCATCTCCGACGGCACCATCACCGCGGTCGGCCCGGACGCCGACGTCACCGTCCCCGACGGGGCCACGGTCGTCGACGCCGCCGGCACATGGGTGCTGCCCGGCTTCGTCGAGGCGCACGGCCACATCGGCATCGACGAGGAGGGCGTCGGCTGGGCGGGCGACGACACCAACGAGATGACCGACCCCAACGGCGCGCGCATGCGCGCCCTGGACGCCATCAACCCCGCCGACCTGGGCTTCGTCGACGCCCTGTCCGGCGGTGTGACCAGTTCGGTCATCAAGCCCGGCTCCGGTAACCCGATCGGCGGCCAGACGGTCGCCGTCAAGTGCTGGGGACGCAGCATGGAGGACCGGCTGATCAGGCAGCCGACCAGTGTCAAGAGCGCCCTGGGCGAGAACCCCAAGCGCGTGTACGGGGAGAAGAAGCAGCTGCCCTCGACCCGGCAGGGCGTGGCCGCGGTCATCCGCGACGCGTTCACCAAGGCGCAGGACTACAAGGCCAGGCGCGACCACGCGGCGGCCGAGGGCACCCCCTTCGACCGGGACAACGCCATGGAGGTCCTGGTCAGGGTCCTGGACGGCGAGGTCCCGTGGTGCCAGCACGTCCACCGCGCCGACGACATGCACACGGCGATGCGCCTGGCCGACGAGTTCGGGTACCGCCTGATCATCAACCACTGCACCGAGGGCCACCTGATCGCCGACGAGATCGCCGCGCGCGACGTCCCCGTGATCACCGGGCCGCTGATGACGAGCCGGTCCAAGGTCGAGGTCAAGAACAAGACGCTCGCCAACCCGGGCATCCTCGACCGGGCCGGTGTGAAGCTCGCGCTGACCACGGACCATCCGGTCGTCCCGATCGAGTTCCTCGTGCACCAGGCCACCCTGTGCGTGAAGGAGGGGTTGGACCGCGACACCGCGATCCGCGCGATCACCCTCAACCCCGCCGAGATCATGGGGATCGACGACCGGGTCGGCGCGCTGCGGGCCGGCCTGGACGGCGACGTGGTGGTGTGGTCGGGCGACCCGCTGGACGTCATGAGCCGCGCCCTGCGCGTGTTCGTCGAGGGCCGCGAGGTGTACACCTACGACGAGGAGCGGCGGGAGGGCGTGGTCGCCGACGCCTTCTACCGCGAGGGGTAGGGACACCCCCTCAGGCTCCTCAAGGCTCCTTAGGCCCCTCAGGTCCGTGAGGGGGCGCCTGAGGGGCGGTGGGACCCGGTCTGAGGCGCGGCCGACCGGCGGAGATAGGGCGGTTCTCCCATGGCGGGTGCGCCCTCCTTAGCGGAAGTCTGGTGTGTGTCGGGACGCACGGTCCCGGCCCACCGGACCCGCGAGGAGGACGTCATGCACCCCGACATCCACGCCCAGGCCGCCGACCTCTACCGCGCCGAGCGCGAGCGTGAGGCCCGCGAGGCCCGTCAGGCCCGCCAGGCCGGAAGGTCCCGTGCGGCCCGCCGCACCGAGCCCGAGCCCCCGGCGCGCCGGAGCGGGCCGGGCGGATCAGGCCAGCGCGCGCAGGCCCCCGGAGTCCGCCACACCGCTGTCCGCCAGGTCCAGGACCGCGGTGGCACCCTCCATCTTCAGGCGTGAGAGGAGGTCGGCGGTGTCGTCGGGGCCGCCTTGGAGGAGCACGAGCGGAGCACCCGCGGCCACCGCCGCCAGGAGGACCGAGGCGTCGTCGCCGAGCCCGGACAGCGGCGTGGCGGCGTCGATCACGACCCCCAGGCGGTCCTCCCCGGTGAGCGCCCACCGCTCGGTGCGCTCCCGGGCGGCGGAGACCAGCTCCGCGCCGCTCCACTCGCGTCCGCTCGCGTACGCGGTCGCCCCGGGGCCGACCGGGTAGGGGGAGAAGTGGTCGCCGTGGCCCCGGGCCTCGGTGGTGTAGTCGAGCACCATCGGCGGCAGGTCCCGCAGCGGCAGGCCGAGCGGGTGCAGCGACGCACCCACGACCTCCTCCGCGCCGCTGCCGAGCGCGGCCTCCAGCCGGTCGGCGTCGGCCACCGCGATCTGCGCCCCCCGCGGGAACGCGTCGCCGTCGACGGGCACCGCCACGGCCCCGACCGACCAGGACGACAGGAGCCAGACGATCGACTGCCAGTGCAGCGGCAACGCGACCGCCACCCGGTCCTCCGGCTGGGTCCCGAACCCGTCCACCATCATGTTCGAGGTCTTGGACACCCAGTTGTCGAGGGTGGCCGGAGAGAGCTCGACCCTGCCCCCCGACGCGTCGTAGGAGGTCACGAAGGGGTGGGCGGGGGCGGTGGCGACGAGGTCGCGCCACAGCTGTGCTGGAGTTTCGGGCATGCCGCCACTGTAGGGCGTGTTCCGCGGACACCGGTTCCGCCGCACGACGTTCCGGCGGTGTCCGGGCGAGGTGGGGGCGGCGGAGGTCGCCGGATATTCCGTGCGGTCCCGGACGCCGGGCCGTCTCGCCGTGTGCGCGGCGTCGCCCGAGCTGCCAGAGTGTCTCCATGCGCTTGCCTCCCGGACGTGTCCTGGCCCGTGTCACCGCGCTCCCCGCCGTCGCCGTCTCGGCCTGGCTCCTGGTGGCCTTCCCCCTCCTGGTGCTCGGCCTTTTCACGCCCCTGGCAGGGATCGTCGTCGGCGTCCCCGCGGTGGTCGCGGCGTGCGCGCTGGTGCCCCGGCTCATCCCGGACCCGGACGAGGACGTGCCCTGGTGGCCGGTCGTCCTCGTGCTGCTGATCGCCGTGGGCTTCGCCGCCGTGCAGATCGCCTACCACGCCGAGGCGCTGGTGATCCGGCGCGACCCCGCCTCCTACGCCATGTACACGGTGTGGATCGCGGAGAACGGATCGCTGCCGATCCCCCTGCGCACCGACCTCATCGCCGGGGACGACCCCTCGCTCAGCTACCAGAGCCTCGCCCAGTACCAGCGCGGCGACCACATCTGGCCGCAGTTCATGGCGGGCGCGCCCCTGCTGACCTCGATCGGCTACTGGCTGGGCGGCCTCACCGGCATGATGGTGACCACACCGGTCCTGGGCGCGATGGGCGTGCTGACCCTCGCCGGGCTCACCGCCCGCCTGGTCGGTGCCCGCTGGGCCCCGCTGGCCGCCGTCGTCCTGGCGGTGTGCCTGCCCCAGCAGTGGGTCAGCCGGTTCACCTACAGCGAGCCCGCCACCCAGATCCTCCTACTCGGCGGGCTGGTCCTCGCCTACGACGCGCTCTCCCGCCGCTCCTGGCTGCGCGACCGCTGGTCCGCCCAGCACACCCTGGCGGCGGCCGCGGGACTGGCGTTCGGACTGGGGCTGGTGGTGCGGATCGACGTCCTGCGCGACCTGCTTCCGGTCATCGGTTTCGTCGGCCTGCTGCTCCTCGCCCGCCGCGGTCAGGCCCTGCCGCTGCTGTGCGGACTCGTCGTCGGCGCGGGCATGGGCCTGTACGCCGGGTACGGACTGTCCCGCCCCTACCTGGAGTACCTGTCCGACTCGCTCAACCCGCTCCTGGTGATCACCGCCGTCGTCATCGTGCTCACCGTCGCCGCCACCGCCGCCCTGTGGCGGTACGGCGTCCCCCGGGTGGAGCGGGTGCGCTGGCTGCCCAACGCCATGGCGGTCCTCGCCCTGGTCGCGATGGTCGGCTTCGCGGTCCGCCCCCTGCTGTGGCCCGACTACGGTCACGGCAGCGACTTCACCGACCAGTGGGTCGCCGCGGTCCAGGAACGCG
Organism: Nocardiopsis sp. KDC1DS13DA1; assembly: GCF_055632325.1. Lineage (NCBI taxonomy): Bacteria > Bacillati > Actinomycetota > Actinomycetes > Streptosporangiales > Nocardiopsidaceae > Nocardiopsis > Nocardiopsis sp. KDC1DS13DA1. The sequence goes on along the minus strand of NZ_JBVMUY010000001.1, from coordinate 56,502 downwards.
AGGGACTGCCGATCGAGGGCAGCCGCACCTACTACGACCTCAGCCTCTACTGGGTCGGCTGGTACGTGGGCCTGGGCACCGTCCTGTTCGCCGCGCTCGGCCTCGCCCTGATCCTGCGCCGGGTGGCGGCGCGCCGCGAGCCCCAGTGGGTCCTGCCCGCCATGCTGTTGGTGTGGACGGTGGGGACCACGCTCCTGCGACCCGCCATCACCCCCGACCACCCGTGGGCGAGCAGGCGGCTGATCGCCCTGGTCATCCCGGCGTTCATCCTGTTCGCCGTCTGGTTCCTGGCCTGGCTCACGCGCTACTGCGACCGCGCCGTCCGACTCGACGGCGACGGCCCGGTGCTGCGCGCACTCCCGACCGTGGTCGCGGCGGGCGCCTCCGTGGCCATGATCGTGCCGACCGCCGCCACCGCGGCCAACGGCATCATGGGGTACCGGCAGGACGTGGGCACGGTCGCCGCCGCGGAGAACCTCTGTGCGCACCTACCCGGCGACGGGTCGGTCGTCGTGGTCGACGGCGGGATGGCGGGCAACTACCTGCCGCTGTTCCGCAACGTGTGCGGGCTGCCCACGGCGGCGATGGACGAGCCCACACCCGGCGACGTGGCGCGGGTCGTCGGCCGGATCCACGAACGGGGCCGCACCGCCGTGCTCGCCGCGCCCGACCCGGCCCCGCTCATGGAGCTGACCGGCGGTGCCGTCACCCCCGTACGGCCCTTCCACGTGGTCGCCGACATGGACCCCAGTACCCTCATGGAACCGCCCACCGGCCACTGGACCTTCCGAGGAAGCGTCTGGGTGGCCGTCATCCCGGCCACGGACTGACCGCCCCGGCCCCGACACCACCGCTGAGACGGACGCATGAGCGACACACACGACCACATCCAGGACCCGAGCGCGGACGAGGAGTCCGTGCGGGTCACCATCGTGCTCCCGTGCTACAACGAGCAGGACCACGTGCTCGACGAGGTCAAGCGGATCTGCTCGGCCATGGACGCCTCCGGGTACGGCTACGAACTGCTGGCCGTGGACGACGCCTCCACCGACGACACCCTCGCCCGGCTGCGCGACGCCGAGGCGCTCCACCCGCGGCTGCGCGTGATCGCCTTCGGCCACAACGGCGGCTCCGGGACGGTGCGCCGGATCGGCAGCCAGCGGGCGCGCGGCGAGTTCGTGGTCTGGACCGACGCGGACATGAGCTACCCCAACGAGCGGATCCCCGAACTGGTCGCGATGCTCGACCAGGATCCCGAGATCGACCAGGTGGTGGGCGCGCGCACCCAGGAGATGGGGTCGCACAAGGCGTTGCGCGTCCCGGCCAAGTGGGTCATCCGCAAGATCGCCGAGGGCCTCGCGGGCAGCCGCATCCCCGACCTCAACTCCGGGCTGCGCGTGTTCCGTCGCGACGTCGCCCGCCCCTACCTGCGGCTGCTGCCGCCCGGGTTCTCCTGCGTCACGACGATCACCCTGGCCTTCCTGTCCAACCAGCACCGGATCCGGTACGTGCCCATCGAGTACGCCACGCGGGCGGGCACCTCGAAGTTCCACTTCGTCAAGGACGCCTACCGCTACATCCTCCAGGTGCTGCGGATGGTCATGTACTTCAACCCGCTCAAGGTGCTCATGCCGCTCGCGCTGGTCCTGTTGGGGATCGGTACCGCCAAGTTCGTCTTCGACCAGTGGAACAAGCTCTTCAACCTCGCCAACAACACGATCATGATCCTTATGACGGGACTGATCATCGCGGCGATCGGGCTCCTGGCCGACCTCATCGTCCGCTCGCGGGACAGCGCGTGAGCGCCGGACCGGCCCGGGTCGCCCTTGTGGGACCCGCCCACCCCTACAAGGGCGGCGGCGCCCGGCACACCACCGAGCTGGCGCACCGGCTGCGCGCGCTCGGCCACCCGACGGTGATCGAGTCGTGGCGGGCGCAGTACCCGGCGGCGCTCTACCCGGGGCGGCAGACCATCACCGACCCCGAGGGCGAGCCCTACCCCGACACCCGCCACGCCCTGGCCTGGTACCGGCCCGACGGCTGGTGGCGGACCGGACGCCGCCTCGCGGACACCGCCGACCTCGTGGTGCTGACCCTCTTCTCCCCGGCGCAGGTCCCCGCCTACCTGGGCGTCCTCGCGGGCGTGCGCTCCCGGCGCGCGGGCACGCGGGTGGTGGCGCTGTGCCACAACGTGCTGCCGCACGAGCGCCGGGCCGTGGACGTGTCCCTGGTCCGTACGCTGCTGCGTCGCGTCGACGCCGTCGTCACCCACTCACCCGACCAGGCCCTCCTCGCCGAGGGGCTGCGGGGGGCGGGACGGCCCCGGCCGGTGGTGGCGCAGATGCCCCCGCACCTGCCGGAGACGGGCGGACCGGAGCCCGCCGCGCCGGGGGAGCGGCGGCACCTGCTGTTCCTGGGCATCGTCCGCCCCTACAAGGGGGTGGACGTGCTCCTGCGGGCCCTCGCCCAGGGGGCTCCCGAGGACGTCGTGCTCACCGTGGCGGGCGAGTTCTGGGGCGGTTCCGGTGAGCTGGCGGAGCTGGCCGCGCAGCTCGGGATCGCCGACCGGGTCCGGTTCCGCGAGGGGTACGTGCCCGCCGCCGACCTGCCGGGACTGTTCGCCGGGGCCGACGCCGTCGTCCTGCCCTACCGGACGGCCACCGCCACGCAGAACGTCTGGCTCGCCCACGAGCACGGCGCGCCGGTGGTGGCGACCCGTGCCGGGACGCTCGCGGACCACGTGCGCGACGGGGCCGACGGCCTGCTGTGCGCCCCGGACGACGTGGCGGACCTGGCACGCGCCCTGCGGGACTTCTACGCCCCGGGGGAGCCCGAACGGCTGCGCGCCGGGGTCCGCCCGGTGGACGCCGCGCCGTACTGGCGGGCCTACACCGGGCGGCTGCTGGACGCCTGACCGCGGCGGACCCGGCACACGCGGCGGGGGAGCCCTACTCGCCCACGGCGGACTCGGGCACCTCCACGTCGGGCCACGCGTCGGTCCACTCGAAGGTCTCGTGCAGCCTGTACGCGACGACGTCACCGGGCTCCACCCAGTCGGCCGCCCACTCCGGGGCCTGGACCACCACGCGCTCGGAGGACAGGGGCAGGCCCGTCCCGGGGTCGAAGAGGAGCCGCTCCTCGTACCGTCCGTCGACCAGCCCGTCGACGTCGTAGGCGATCCCCACGGCGGGCCGTCCGGACCGGTCCTCCGTCACCCCCTCGGCCGCGTGGACGTCGGGCAGCCCGGCCAGAACCTCGTAGACACCCGCCCTGACCTCAGGAGGGAGGGGGAGGCCCAGGGTGGCCCGGACGGTCTCGACCGACGGTTTGGGCACGGTGTAGAAGCCCGCCTCCGCCGTGTCTCCCCCGTCAAACTCCTCCGCACCCTCCTGCTCGGGCCGCAGCATCTCCCGCAGCTGTTCGGCCTCCGACGGCAGTTCCTGGAGCTCCTGCGGGCTCACCAGGGAGCCGCCGAGGGGGTAGTCGGCCTCCATGGGGGTGTACAAGTCTCCGAGCCCCCTGTCGTTGGGGATCTCCAGCCGCGCGGTCTCCGCCGGCCAGAACGTGGGGGCGCCGTCGCGCTCCCACGCCCCCCGGTCGCGGTCGGCGACCAGGGCCCAGTCCACCGACGTGTGCTGGAAGGTCTCCAGGTCGGTCTCGATGTTCGTCCACTCCCGGCCCGCCTGGATGTCGTACACCCCGTACCTGTCGCCCTCGGGGCCCACCCCCCAGGCCTCGGCCGAGACGGACTCGGTGTACCAGACGGCACCCTCGACCGTTTGGGAGCGGGCGGCCTCGATGACGGGGGCCATGGCCTCCGCGGCGCTGCCGTCGTTGACGGGCCCGTCGTCTCCGGACCCCTCCGACGCGGGAACGGGGGTCAGCGTGACCGGGCCCGTCCGCAGGAACCCGGGCGGCCCCAGGACCAGGAAGGCGAACGCGGCGGCGGCGACGAGCACGGCGGTACCGGACAGCAGCAGGGGCAGCCGTCCGGTCGCCCGGGGACGGCGGGTGAACCTGGCGCCCCCGGGACGCCAGCCCGTGCGCACGGCCAGTTCCTCCGCGGTGCGTTCGGGGACGTCCGCCCGCATACGGCTCAGGTGGTCGATCTCGTTCACTGGGAGTCCCCCTTCACGGGAGCGGCGGTGGTGGGAAGGGCGGCGCGGACGCGCTTGCGGGCCCGGTGCAGCCGGGACCGGACGGTGCCCGTCGGGACACCGAGGACCTGGGCGGTCTCCTCGTAGGTCAGTCCTCCCCAGGCGACGAGCAGCAGGGTGTCCCGGTCGCCCCTGGACAGGCGGGCCAGGGCGGCGGCCAGGTCACCGGACATCGCGGTGGCGTCCGCGCGTTCGGCGGCCCGGTCGGCGAAGCCCTCCGTGACCGGGTCGGTGCCGGTCCGGGCCAGGGCCCGGTAGGCGCGTGTCTCCGAGCGGTGGTGACGGCGCACCAGGTTGGTGGCGATCCGCCACAGCCAGGGGCGGGAGTCGGGGCGGCCGGCGTCGTACCGGTGGCGCGTCCTGAAGGCGGTGTGGAAGGTCTCGGCCACGACGTCGTCGGCGTCCGCCTCGCCCAGGCGCCGGGCGACGTAGCGGTGCAGGGCGGGTGCGTGGCGGCGGAAGATCTCGCCGAAACCCGTGGGATCGTCCAGGGAGCGTTGGATGACGACCGCGTCGGACTCCAGTCCGTCGGGCGTGGTCGCCCTGGGGACGGCAGTGGGCATGGGGGATCCGATCACTTCGGTGGGTGGTCTTACACCCCTACTAGCCCGATCCCGGCTCCGGTGTTCGCGGTCAGGACGCCCCTTCGGATGTGATGGGCGCCACACCCCGTCGGGCGGTCCTGGACAACGGAAGGGACAGACCCGCCCAGGCCACGTCCGCGACCGTCATGACCAGGCGGGACAGGACGGCCACCAGCAGCGCCGCCCCCGCGTCGACGACCGGCGCGAGCGCCACGACCAGCACCGCCTCGCGCACCCCCAGCCCGGCGGGCGCGAACACCACCAGCAGCCCCAGCGTCCACGCCAGGGCGTAGGCCCCCACCGACGGTCCGACCGAGCGCGCGGGGTCGCCGCCCACCGCCCACGTCAGCACCCACACGTGCGCGCCCAGCGGTACCCAGGCAGCCAGGGTCCACCCGACGGCCGCGGCCATCGCGCGACCGGGGATCCGGAGCGGCCCCGCCTCGGCGACCTCACGGAACCGCGCGAACGGCCGGGCCGCGAGCCGCACACCCCAGCCCACCGCGCGCGGGTGCAGCGCCGCCAACAGCAGCGGCGCCAGGGCCAGCGCCCACCACCACCGACGGGCCGCCTCGGCGGACGACAGCGGCAGCGCGACCGCCGCGACGGACAGGCTCACCGCGACCGTGACCCCGACCGCGAGCAGGGTCGCGGCCGCGCCGCGCACCCGCGGCACCCTCCAGTCCCGGCCCAGCTCCACCTGCGCGACGAACGCCCACACCGAACCGGGCAGGTACTTGCCGAGCTGGCCCACGAACATCACCCGCGCCGCCACCCCGCGCGGCAACGGCGACCCGAGCCCGGCGAGCAGCGCCCGCCAGGCCATCATCTGCGCGGTCAGCCCCGCCATACCGGCCAGCACCGCCACCGGCAGCACCCACAGGGGCAGCGCCGCGGCCGCCTCCCGTGCCTGGTCCCAGTGCGAGCGCACCGCCAGACCCGCGCACACCAGGAGCACGAGCAGCACCGCGAGCCGCACCCACGGGTCACGGCGAAGCCGAGTCAGCACGGGCCCTCCCTTCCGCCGTCCGGTTCACCGATGATCCCAGAAGGGCGGTGCGGCCGTCCCGCCCTCCCCCGCCGCGTCGTAGGGTGCGGTCATGAGTGGTGCGAACGACCAGGGACCCGACCCCTCCCCGACCCCTTCCGCGATGCGCCGGGCGCTGGCCCGCGCCCGCGACGGCAAGACCCTCGACGTCACCGAGGCCGAGGTTCTCCTGCACGCCCGGGGCGACGACCTGGAGACCCTCCTCGGCCACGCCGGTCGGGTCCGTGACGCGGGTCTGGAGGCGGCCGGGCGGCCGGGGACCATCACCTACAGCCGCAAGGTCTTCGTCCCGCTGACCCGACTGTGCCGGGACCGCTGCCACTACTGCACCTTCGCGACCGTGCCCGGGCGCCTGGAGTCGCCCTTCCTCTCCCCCGACGAGGTCCTGGAGATCGCCCGCCGGGGTGCGGCCCTCGGCTGCAAGGAGGCCCTGTTCACGCTCGGCGACCGCCCCGAGGACCGCTGGACGGCGGCGGCCGAGTGGCTGGACGCCCACGGGTACGACGACACCCTCTCCTACGTCCGGGCCATGGCCGTCATGGTGCTGGAGGAGACCGGCCTGCTGCCGCACCTCAACCCGGGGGTGCTCACCTGGTCGGACCTGCAGCGGCTCAAGCCGGTCGCGCCGTCCATGGGCATGATGCTGGAGACCACCTCCACGCGGCTGTTCACGGAGAGGGGGCAGGCGCACTACGGCAGCCCCGACAAGGACCCGGCCGTCCGGCTGCGGGTCCTGGAGGACGCGGGCCGCTCCAGCGTGCCGTTCACCACCGGCATCCTCCTGGGGATCGGCGAGACCGTCCGCGAACGCGCCGAGTCGGTCTTCGCGATGCGCGCCGCCGCCCGCCGCTACGGGGGTGTGCAGGAGGTCATCGTGCAGAACTTCCGCGCCAAGCCGGACACCGCGATGATGCACCGCCCCGACGCCGAACGCGAGGAGATGGCCGCCGCGATCGCCGTCACCCGCCTGGTCATGGGGCCGAGGGCGCACGTGCAGGCGCCGCCCAACCTCATCGGCGCCGAACGCGGGGGCGTGGACGAGTACGCGCTCATGGTCCGCGCGGGCATCGACGACTGGGGCGGGGTCTCCCCGCTCACCCCGGACCACGTCAACCCCGAGCGGCCCTGGCCGCAGATCGAGGACCTGGCCGAGCGCACCGCCGCCCTGGGGTTCACCCTGCGCGAGCGGTTGACGGTCTACCCGGAGTACGTCCGGATGGGCGAGCCGTGGCTGGACCCGCGGGTGGCGGGGCACGTCGCGGCGCTCGCCGACCCCGAGACCGGGCTGGCGGCGGAGGACGCCCCGGTCGTGGGCCGCCCGTGGCAGGAACCCGAGGCCGTGCTGGTCTCCTCGGGCCGCACCGACCTGCACACCGGGATCGACGAGGCCGGTCGGGCCGAGGACCGGCGGGGCGACTTCGACTCGGTGTACGGCGACTGGGACGAACTCCGGTCGGGTGTGGACCGGGAGGGCGCCGTGCCCCGCAGGTTCGACCCGGCGATCGCCGACGCGCTGCGCGCCGCCGAGGCCGACCCCGCCGGGCTCTCCGACGACGAGGCGCTCGCCCTGCTGCACGCCGACGGGCCCGAACTGGAGGCGCTGACGGACCTGGCGGACCGGGTCCGGCGCGACACGGTCGGCGAGGACGTCACCTTCGTGGTGACCAGGAACATCAACTTCACCAACGTCTGCTACACCGGCTGCCGGTTCTGCGCCTTCGCCCAGCGCCGCACCGACGCCGACGCCTACACGCTCTCCCTCGACCAGGTCGCCGACCGTGCCGAGGAGGCCTGGGACGCGGGCGCCACCGAGGTGTGCATGCAGGGCGGGATCCATCCGGACCTGCCCGGCACCGCCTACTTCGACATCGCGGCGGCCGTGCGCGAACGGGTGCCCGGCCTGCACGTCCACGCGTTCAGCCCGATGGAGGTGGTCAACGGGGCGGCCCGCACCGACCTGCCGATCCGTGAGTGGCTCACGCGGGCGCGCGAGGCGGGGCTCGGCTCGGTCCCGGGGACGGCCGCCGAGATCCTCGACGACGAGGTCCGCTGGATCCTCACCAAGGGCAAGCTGCCCGCGAGGGAGTGGGTCGAGGTGATCACGACCGCGCACGACCTGGGCATCCCCACGACCTCGACGATGATGTACGGGCACGTGGACTCCCCGCGCCACTGGGTCGCCCACCTCAAGCTGCTGCGCTCGCTCCAGGAGCGCTCCCGGGAGCGCAACGGCCGCCCGGGGTTCACCGAGTTCGTGCCACTGCCGTTCGTGCACACCAACGCGCCCATCTACCTCGCGGGGCTGGCCCGGACGGGGCCGACGGTGCGGGAGAACCGGGCGGTGCACGCCCTGGCCCGGCTGCTGCTGCACGGGAGCATCGACAACATCCAGTGCTCGTGGGTCAAGCTCGCCGAGGACACCTGCCGCCAGTTGCTGGCGGGCGGGGTCAACGACGTGGGCGGCACGCTCATGGAGGAGACGATCAGCCGGATGGCGGGGTCGGGGCAGGGGTCGTACAAGACGATCAGCGACATCCGCGCCCTGGTCGCGCCGACCGGACGCCCGCTCCGCCAGCGGACGACGCTGTACGGGGAGGTGGACGAGGAGCGGCGCCGGGTGGCGGAGGCCAGCGACGGGGTCGCCCCCAGCGTCCGGCGCCCCACCCTGCCGCTCGTGTGACGGGGTCTCGGTGCCGACGGAACCTACGACGGGGGCGGGCCGCCACACGGGGTGACGGCCCGCCCGGGGGCGTACGGGACCGCCTCGGCGGCCCCGCACCGGGTCAGCAGGCGCCGAGTGACTCCCAGGCGCCCCACTCGCCGGTGGTGCCCGGCTCCTCCTGGGTCCACCACTTGGCCCGGTAGGCGGTGCCGTTGTGGGTCACGGTGTCGCCCTGGGTGTAGGTGCCGGCGGACCACGCCGGGGAGGCACAGGCCTCGGGCGGCGTGCCGCCCCCGCCGTCACCGCCGCCGGCGGGTGCGTCGACCAGCGTGCCCTCGCGGGGGTTGTCGTAGGTGATGGCGTACTCGTTCGCGCCGACGGTGACGCGGAAGTTCGACGGCTGCGCGATCGGGAGGCGGTAGCTGAGCACGAAGTCCAACGAGCCGCCCGCCGGGATGCTCTGCCAGTTCGGCACGGTCAGCTCCACCCGGTGGAAGTCGCCGTCCAGGCCGCCGACGTTGTTGTCCCGGTTGTGGCCGTTCTGGATGTGCGTCAGCCCCATACCGGACTGGTCGCTCATGTTCGCCGGTGCCGAGGTGCCGTAGTCGAACGTGATCGTCGAACCGCCGGGGATCTCTCCGGCCGAGTTGTTCGTGACGGTCACGTCGGGGGTGATCGGGTAGTTGTTGTCGCCGAGCGCGAATCCGTGGAAGTCGACGTCGACGTCGAGGACCTCCGCGGGTGCGGCGGTCTCCGCCTTGGCGGCGCCGTAGGGGCCCGCGGTGCTCAGCGTCTGGTGGAGGTTGGTGATGAGCGTGTCACCCATCTCGTACTGGCCCTTGGCGTCGTTGTAGGCGTAGTCGCCGGCCATCTCCCAGATCATCACGCCGCCGAGGCCGTTGTTGGCGACGTACTCCGCCTTGGCCGCCGTGGCCTGCTCGGCGTCGCCCGACAGGAACGTGTTCGTGGTGGAGTTCCACCACCACTCGTTCTTGGTCACGTCGTCCCAGTGGCGGGTGTAGGTGCCCTCGATCCCGTCGGTGATCCCGTAGTCGGCCGCGTAGTCGCCGACGACGCCGTTCTCCAGGTTGAGGGCGTGCCAGATCGGGTTCGCCCCGGCCGCGATGGCGTTGCCGGTCAGGGGGTCGCTGTCGTGCCACAGGTTGTCGATGCCGTCCGCACCGTTGCCGCAGGGCACGGAGATGCCGGTGCCGGGCTGGCACTGGGTCTGGTCGGGCAGCGCCGCGGTGCCCCAGAGGCCGTTCTGGCCGCCCTGGACGTCCCGCCACCCGCGTGTGTAGAAGGGGAGGCCGAGGTTGATCCGACCGGCCTGCATCGCGCCGCGGAAGTAGTGGTAGGACCAGTCGGCGTTGAGGTAGCCCATGCCGTTGTAGGCGTTGTAGACGTCGGCCAGTTCGGGGTCCTGGCCGCTGTCGTAGAGCGCGCCGTTGTGCCCCACGAAGTGGTTCCACGTGCCGTGCAGGTCGTAGGACATCATGTTGACGAAGTCCAGGTACTGCACGACCTGGTGCACCTCCTGGCCGCGCAGCAGCCAGCCGGACGAGGGGACCGCCGCGGTCAGCTGGTAGTACCTGCCGTCCTGCGCGGAGGCCTGGTCGAGCTTCTCGCGCAGGACGCGCATCAGCTCCTCGTAGCCCTCCCACAGGTGCCCGCGCCGCTGGTCGGAGATCCAGAAGTCGTCGGGGTTGCCCGCGCCGTTGTTGGACGTGGCGTACTCGTAGTCGATGTCGAGGCCGTCGAACCCGTACTGCCGGACGAAGTCGACCGCGGAGTTGGCGAAGGTCTCGATGCCCTGGTGGTTCACACCGGTCTCGGTGGTGGTCATCGAGTAGAAGCCGCCGGAGTCCACCCGTGTGCCGTCGGGCCCGAAGTAGCCGCCGGTCTCGGCCCAACCGCCGACGGCGACCAGGGTCCGGACGCCCGGGTTCTCCTTCTTGTACTTGTTGAGCTGGTTGAAGTGACCGTTGTAGGAGAACGCGGGGTCGGGCTCCAGACCGGGCTCGTCCCAGGTCATGCCCGTGGCCGGGTTGTCCGGACCGTCCGGCCCCACGGAGAGCCGGTTGTCGCCGTCGACGTGGCCGAAGGCGTAGTTGATGTGCGAGATCCGGTTCCACGGGATGTCGTCGACCAGGTAGGACGGTTGCCCGTTGGAGCCGTTGCGCCAGCTGGTGAAGTAGCCGATCACCCGGCGGTCGAGGTTGTTGGGGAGGATCTCGCGACCGTCGGCGTCGTACACGTCGCAGTACGGGACGTCCACCCCGGGGGTCTGGTGGAGGCCGTCGGGGCGGCAGTCCGCGTTGGTGGCGGGTGCCGCCGGGAGCTGGGGTGCCTGGGGCGCCTGGACTGCGGCGTTCGCGGTCGGCACGGTGAAGAGCATGCTCGCCGACACGCACAACCCGGCGGCCGCGGCCCCGAGGGCACGCGCCCATCGGGCGGGTCTTCCCCGTCGCGGGGAGGGATGTGAGGGCATGGGGGGGACCCTTTCTGGGATCGGTTTGCGGGCACACCACCGGCCCCGCCCGCGGCCGGGGGCCGGGGATGGGGTCGTGGTGACGGAGGGGGTGGGCCGGAGACGGCGGTGGGGGTGGGGTGGGCCGCCACACGAGGGGAGTGAGGTGGCGGCCCACCCGGGAGGGGGTGGAAGCGGGGCCGGGAGCGGCCCCGCGCGGGGTCTGACGGGGGCTAGCAGGTGCGGACGGTCTCCCAGACGCCCCACTGGCCGGTGGTGCCGGGCTCCTCGCCCCGCGTCCACCACTTGGCCCGGTAGACGTTGCCCTGGTGGGAGACGGTCTCACCGCCGGTGTAGACGGTCTCGGCGGACCAGGCCGGGTCGGTGCAGTCACCGGGCGGGGGCGTGTCGGTGGGCGACCCGCTGGGCGGCGGGGTCGTCGGCGGCGGGGTGGTGGGCGGGGTGGTCGGGCCGTTGCCCAGCCGCGCGGAGATGTCGCGCGCGAACTGGTAGTTGTTGGTCGCGTCCCAGTTGACCGACCAGGTCATGACTCCGCCGATGGGGCCGTACGGGGTGGTGGGCGAGTACTGCCCGCAGCTGGTCCCGGCCTCCAGGCAGTCGAGGGCGGCGATGATGTCGCTCGTGGGCATGTGCCCGCCGCCGGCCGCGGACGGGACCGCGGGCAGGCCCAGGCCGACCTGGCCCGGGGACAGGCCCATCTCCAGCTGGATGCAGGCCTGCGCCGCCACGAAGTCGGGCGTGCCCTGCGCGTAGATCTGGCCGTCGCAGCCCGCCATCGTGCCGGAGTTGTAGTACTGCATGTTCACGATGGTGAGGATGTCGGAGATGTTCGACGCCAGCTGGTAGTACTGCTGCGTGGGCGCCTGGAAGTCGATGGTCTGCGGTGCCATCGTGATGATCAGGCCCGTGCCGGCGCTCGCCCTGAGGTCGCGCAGCGCGGACTCCATGTACTGGGCGTTGATCCCGTGTTCGAGGTCGATGTCGATGCCGTCGAAACCGTAGTCCTGCATCAGGGCGTGGGCGGTGTCGGCGAAGTTCCGCGCCTGGGTGGGGTTGGTGACGCTCACGTTCCCGAGCTGTCCGCCGACGGAGAGGACGACCTTGCGGCCCTCGGCCTGGATGGCGGCGATGTCGGAGCGGAACTGCGCGTCGGTGTAGCCGTTGAGCTCGCTGCTGGCGAGGTTGAACGTGATGCCGCCGTCGAGCGAGGGGTGGTTGTCGGCGAAGGCGACCGCCACCAGGTTGTACTCGGACGGGATGTCGGCGAGGGTCAGAACGGTGGAGCCGTTGTCGAAGTTGTGCCAGTAACCGGTGAGCCACTGCTGCGTCGCGCTGGTGGCGGACGCGGGTTCGGCCTCGTTGGCGGCCAGGGCGAGTTGGCTGGCGCCACCGGCGATGAGCGCGGCGGTCACGACGGCGAAAGCGCTGGTCAATGCCGCTCTGGTCCGGGAGGGCCGGCTCCTTCGATGGCTTCGTCGGCGCAGGGAGTCGAGCATGGGGGGTGCTCCTTTCGTCGGGCGGGGGCGACGAACCGGATCTGAATGCCCTTAATTGTTAAGAAACCTTAGAGTTGCTTGACCGGTGCGTCAACGAAAACCGTAAAGAAAGTTTGCGATTTTTCGGAGATGCGATGTGAGCCGGTCCGGCGTGTGACTCCTGGGCTTTGAGGGATCCTTGAGGCCTCTGAGCAGAAGAAAGGCGGCCAGCACCCCGGCTCGGGGCACTGGCCGCCTGTCATCGTCGGCGTCACCGGACGGTCACGAAGTCCTCCGGATCGCGTGGCGGACGCTCCCTCGGCGGCTCGGCCGCGTGTCCCACGGCCACCGCCCCCATCGGCTGCCACTCCCCGGGCACGTCCAGCACCTCGCGCACCACGTCCGGGCAGAACATGGTCGAGGAGATCCAGGCCGACCCCAGGCCCTCCATGGCCAGTCCGACCAGCAGGCTCTGCACCCCGGCGCCCATCGCCACCAGGAACATCGACCGCTCCGCGTCCGCCCGGCGCCGGTCCGGGTACGGGTGCGCCCCGTCAGCGACCAGGAACGGCACCACGAGGTAGGGCGCCCCGCGCAGGACGTCGCCCCGACGTGTCCGCCGGGCGATCGCCTCCTCGGAGAACCCGTCGCCCCGCAGGTCGGCCACCCACGCGTGCAACATGGCGTCCAGCAGCCGCTTGCGCGTGCGCTCGGACTCCACGAGCACGTACCGCCACGGGGTGGTGTGGTGCGGCGCCGGGGCCGTCACCGCCGTGCCGACCGCGCGCCGCACGGCCGCCGGGTCCACGGGGTCGTCGGTGAACCCCCGGACGGTCCGCCGGGCGGGCACGACGTCGCGCGAACCGTGGCGGAACAGGTCGGCGTCGGCCGAGCGCACGAGTTCGGCCGCTCCGGGCCCGTCCTCCTCGGTGACCAGGGCGCCCAGGCCGCTGACCACCGCGACGGGCACACCGCTGGTCTTGCCCTTGACCAGTTCGCCCGCGCCCGCGATCTCGTCGGCGACCGCGTTCACGGTCGCCTCCATGAGGTTTCCGTGCGTGTCGGTGGCGCCGCGCAGGTCCTGGAGCACCGTCAGCCCCGCCGCGCCGATCGCCACGTCGGTCTGGCCGACGCGCCAGGGGCGGCCGAAGGTGTCGGAGACGACCACGGCCACGTCCACGCCCAGACGCTCGCGCAGCCCCGCGCGCAGGGCGCGGGCGGAGGCGTCCGGGTCCTCGGGGAGCAGGAGCACGGTGCCGGGCTCGACGTTGGAGGCGTCCACACCGGCGGCCGCCATCACCAGGCCGTGGCGCGTCTGCGTGATCCGGGTGCGGCCCGCGCGGGCGACCACGCGCACCGTCTCGGCGTCGATCGCCTCCTCCCGGCCCATCCGCCGGGCGCGGCCCTCGGCCTTGCTGACGACCTTGGAGGTGACCACGAGGACGTCGCCGTCCACCAGCGGGGTACCGGAGGCGGCCACGGCGTCGGCGACCAGGGCCGCGAGATCGTCGCCCGCCCGCACCTCGGGGACCCCGGACAGCCCGCGCACCCGTATGTCGTCGGTCACGCCCGCTCCTTCGACAGTTCGACCGCCAGGTCCACCGCCGCGCGGGCGATCGCCTCGGTGGCGGCCGGGTCGCTCATGTACAGCGGGCGCGAGCGCACCTCGATCCCCTCGACGTCGGTGCCCGCGTCGGCCTCGTCCACCAGCCAGCCGTCCAGCAGGTCGGCGCCCAGGTGCTCGGCGACGGCCGCGGCGCTCGTCTCCACCCCGATGGCGGCGAGGCAGGCGTCGGCCATCCCCCGCACGGGCGCGCCGCCGATGATCGGTGAGACACCGACCACGGTCTTGTCCGTCAGCGCGTCGCGGATGCCGGGGACGCCCAGCACGGACCCCACGCTGACCACGGGGTTGGACGGCGGGAGGATCACGGCGTCCGCCTCGGCGATGGCGGCCAGGACGCCCGGGGCGGGTGTGGCCGACTCCGCACCCATGCTGACGATCTGTTCGGCGGGCAGCGCGGCGCGGTGCCGGATCCACCACTCCTGGAAGTGGATGGCGCGGCGGCCCTCCCCGTCGTCGACGACCACGTGCGTCTCCACCTGGTCGTCGGTCATGGGCAGCAGGCGCACGCCGGGCTTCCAGCGGTCGCACAACGCCTCGGTGACCGCCGAGAGGGGGTACCCGGCCGCGAGCATCTGCGCGCGGACGATGTGGGTGGCGGTGTCCCGGTCACCCAGCCCGAACCAGGTGGGGTGCATGCCGTAGGCGGCGAGCTCCTCCTTGACCGTGAAGGACTCGTCGGCCCTGCCCCAGCCCTGCTCCTCGTTGATGCCCCCGCCCAGGGTGTACATCACCGTGTCCAGATCCGGACAGATCCGGAGCCCGAACAGGGTGATGTCGTCGCCGGTGTTGCCGATGACGGTGATGGTGCCGATGCTGTCTGTGCTCTGCTCTCCGGGGGTGGGAGCGTCGATCCCGAGCGCCGCCTTCAGGCCGCGAAGGAACCGTGCCCCGCCGATACCGCCGGCCGGTACGACTATCCGCATGCGTCCAAGTCTGGCAGGCTGGGGGCGTGTATGAGTCGTCTGCCCCGCCGTGGGCCACGACCCCGGCGTGACCGTACCCGTGCGGGGAGTCTCCGAACCCCGGGGCGGTGCGCGCCGTCTCACCGGTCGGCTGTGTCCGATGTCCCCATTCCCCGTCGGGGCGCGGCCGATACACCCGACAGCCCGACGATATGCCAAGCTTCCCCCGTCTCGACGGTGAGGAACCAGCGGAGGGGAACCTCTCTTGAACAACGAAACACTCGATCGCCTGCGCCCACTGGGGGCCTGGGCCCTCCTCGGGGCCGTGGGCGCGACCCTGCTGGCTGGCCTGATCCGCCTGATCGTGTGGGCCAGCGACTACACCGGAGGCTTCGCCGTCGGGGTGGAGTCGGCGGCCTCCAGCTTCTTCGGGTTGTGGCACGTGGTCCTCCTGGCCGCAGCCGTCGCCCTGGTCGTCACCAGTGAGCGCACGCGTCCGTCGGCCGCCCCCGTCGTCGTCACCGCGCTGATCATGGTCGGCGTCGGACTGCTGTTCGCCGCGATCTCCCTCATCACCGGGTTCATCGTCCCCGAGAACGTCGGGCTCGGCTTCGCGGGCTTCTTCACGACGCTCGCCCAGGGCGGGGTGCTGGGTCTGCTCGGCTTCGTCCTCCTCAAGGTCTTCAACGACCCGACGCTGGTCCCGCGCGAGACCCCGCAGGGCCAGTACAACCCGCAGCAGCCCTACGGTGCCGGCCAGCAGGCCTACGCCCAGCCCGGCTACCCCGCCGCCGACCCGACGCAGACCGCGTCGGGCCAGGTGTACGGCCAGGACGCGTCCCAGCCCGCGTCGGGGCAGCAGCAGGCCTACGGTCAGGCGTACGCGCAGCCGACGGACGCCGCGCAGGGCGTCTCCGGCCAGCAGCAGGCCTACACCCAGTACGGGCAGGACGGCCAGGCCTACGACGCCCAGCAGGCGGCGTACGGCACGGGGGCCCAGCAGGCCTACGACCCGTCCGCGCAGCAGGCGTACGGGACCGGCGGGCAGCAGCCCTACGACGCCTCGGCCCAGCAGCAGGGCTACACCTACGGCACGGGGGCCCAGCAGGCCTACGACCCGTCCGCGCAGCAGCCGTACGGGACCGGCGGGCAGCAGGCCTACGGCCAGCAGGTCTACGACGCCTCGGCCCAGCAGGCCTACGGGCAGCAGCCCTACGACGCCTCGGGGCAGCAGCAGGGCTACACCTACGGCACGGGGGCCCAGCAGGCCTACGACCCGTCCCAGTACGCGCAGCAGTACGGCCAGCAGTACGGCCAGCAGGACGCCTCCGCGCAGGCGTACGACCCCGCGCAGTACGCGCCGCAGTCCTACGACGCCCAGCAGGGGACCGAGCAGGCCGCCGCCTCGGGTGAGCAGGCCGCCCAGGACGCCATCCAGTACGGCTGGTACCAGGGCGCGGATCAGGCCCAGCAGGCTCAGCAGGCCCAGCAGGCGCAGGACACACCGTCCGACAGCGGAGTTGACCCTTTCTTTAACTCCGGGGAGCAGGCTGGTACGGACGCCTCCGGGCAGGGTGGCGCGTCGTACGGAAGCCAGTACGAGGCAGGCACCAACTACGGCTCTGACCAGCAGGGACAGGGCAACAGCGGAGGCCAGCAGGGCTGGTACGGCGGGCAGGACAACCGCTGACCCCCTCTGGCGCGTCCGCGCCTCCTCCCGCCCGGGAAGGCCGTGAATTGCGTGGTAATTCACAGAACGGACATGGCACGATCGTCGTTGGCGGTTCGTTACATGATATTCAGTGGATTACCACGCAGGGCGCTTGACTCCTGGTCACGAGCCCGCGTGTAATTTCAAGGTGGGATTCCACCCGGCCTGGGGGACGAAAAGGGCCGGGACATCTATGGGGGGCAACAGGAGGTGCGCATGAGCGAGGTGATCCCGCTGGCGCACGGCTCGGACGAGGATCTGGGCTGGCAGGAACGTGCCCTGTGCGCGCAGACCGACCCGGAGGCGTTCTTCCCCGAGAAGGGCGGATCGACCCGGGAGGCCAAGAAGGTCTGCCAGTCGTGCGAGGTGCGTGCGGAGTGCCTGGAATACGCGCTGGAGCACGACGAACGCTTCGGCATCTGGGGGGGACTCTCCGAGCGTGAGCGCCGAAGGCTGAAGAAAGCCGCCGGAGGGGATTTCGATTTCCTGGCGGAGATGCTCTAGGGGCACGCGCGCGAGGCGCATCCGGACCGCGAGTCCGGGTGCGCCTTTTTCATGTTCCATCCCGTTTGGGACTTTGGTGAGGATTGCGGTACACATCTGTCGTGTCGTGAATGCCCCGGTACGTCGCCGCATGGGTGTCCTGGGGGAACAACCCCGCGACGCGCCGGGGTGGCGTATGGTGATGACCCGCGCCCACCGTGCCGGACCGGCCACGTCGGGCCAACCGTGCCGAACCGGACCCCGGGCAAGGCCGACGGGCGCCTGACGCGTACGCGCACCCGACGGTCGGGGCACCGCCCCACCGCCAGCCCCCGGGCCCGCCCCTCTCCCGGAAGAGAACACACCACAGCCGTGCTTGACCACGATCCCGCCCGACACGTCGTCACCGCGGTCATCGTCTCCCACGACGGCGCACGCTGGCTGTCGGAGACCCTGGAGGCAGTCCGGGGCCAGTCCCGGCCCGTCCAGCGCGTCGTGGCCGCAGACACCGGCAGCACCGACGGCAGCGCCGAACTCCTCGCCGAGTACCTGCCCGACGACGCGATCCTCGACCTCCCGGAGACGACCGGATACGGCGACTCCGTCCGCGGGGCGCTCGACCTGCCGCGCTCCACCACCCGCGTCGGCGGTGCCTCCGACGGCGCCGTCGAGTGGATCTGGCTCATCCACGACGACCTCACACCCGAGCGCGACACCCTCGAACGGCTGCTCGCCGCCGCGGACCAGGACCCGCGCGCCGCCGTGCTCGGCCCCAAACTCCGCGACTGGTTCGACCGCCGCCGTCTGGTCGAGGCGGGCGTCACCATCGACGGCGCGGGACGCCGTGAGACCGGACTCGAACAGCGGGAGTTCGACCACGGCCAGCACGACGGCACCCGCCAGGTCCTCGCCGTCTCCAGCGCGGGCATGCTCGTCCGCCGCGACGTGTGGGACCGGCTCGGCGGGTTCGACCCCGCGCTCCCGCTCTTCCGCGACGACATCGACTTCTGCTGGCGCGTGGGCGGTGCCGGTCTCCGCGCGGTCCTGGTCACCGACGCGGTCGCCTACCACGCCGAGGCCTCGGCCCGACGCCGCCGCCGCATCACCGCCACCCGCAACCATCCGCGCCGGGTGGACCGCAGACACGCCGTCTTCGTCCTCCTGGCCAACCTGCCCGTCGGCGGCATGGTGGCCGCGCTCGCGCGCAACTCCCTCGCCTCCCTGCTGCGCGTGGTGATGTACCTGCTGGTCAAGCAGCCGGGCAACGCCCTGGACGAGGCCGCCGCCATCACGCTCGTGTACCTGCGGCCGTTCCGCCTGGCCCGGGCGCGCTTCCGGCGCCGCCGCGACCGCCGCCGCACCTACAGCGCGATCCGCCCGTTCCTCGCCCGGGGCGTGGCCCTGCGCCAGTTCGCGGACGCCGTCACCGGGATCCTGTCCGGAGACCCCGTCCTCAACACCCCGGGGCGCCACCAGGCGGTCACCGTACCGCCCGGCCCCGACGACGAGGACGCGGCGCTCGCCGACCAGACCAGCCTCCTGCGCCGAGTCGTCCTGCGGCCGGGCACCCTGCTGGTCCTGGGCCTGGCCGTCGTGGCGCTCGTCGCCGAGCGCTCCCTGCTCTTCGGCGACCTCCTCGCGGGCGGCGCGCTGCCCCCGGTCGCGGGTACGGCGGGCGACCTGTGGTCTCTCTACCTGGCCGGGTGGGCCGAGCACGGGCTCGGCTCGGACACCCCGGTACCGCCCTACGTCGGACTGCTCGCCCTGCTGTCCACGCTCACCCTCGGCCAGCCCTGGATCGCCGTCTCCGCGATCCTCCTCGGCTGCGTTCCGCTGTCCGGGTTGACGGCCTTCCTGCTCGCCCGTGAGGTCGTGGAACCGCGCCCGGTCCGCCTGTGGGCCGCGGCCGTCTACGCGCTGCTGCCCGTGGCCACGGGCGCGATCGCGCAGGGGCGCCTGGGCACGGCCCTGGTCCACATCCTGCTCCCGGTCATGGGGCTGCTGGCGGTCCGGCTGGTGTCGCTACCGCCCAGGCCGTCCCGGCGCGCGGCCTGGGGGCTCGGTCTGGTCCTGGCCGCGGCCACCGCCTTCGTCCCGCTCGTGTGGGTGCTGTCCCTGGTCACCGGGCTCCTGGTCGCGGTGGCCTTCGGGCACCTGGGGCGGCGGCTGTACGTGAGCGTCGCGCTGACCCTGGCCGTCCCGGTCGTGCTCCTGCTCCCGTGGTCGCTCGAACTCCTCCGGCACCCCACGCTGTGGCTGGTGGAGGCGGGCCTGCACCCGTCCACGGAGGCGGCCGCCGCGGGGCGGCTGCTCCTGTTCTCCCCGGCCGGCGCCGGTACCCCGCCGCTCTGGGTCACCGCGGGTTTCGCGGCCGCGGCCCTGTGCTCGCTCCTGCTGCTGCGCGACCGGATGATCGTCGCCGCGGGCTGGTCGCTGGCCCTGTTCGGACTGCTCGTCGCGGTCGTGACCAGCCGACTGGTGATCGAACCGTACTCCGGCGGCCCCCCGTCCCCGGTCTGGCCCGGGGCGGCCCTGTCCTTCGCCGCCCTCGCCGTCCTGCTGTCCGCCTCGACTGCCGGGCGGTCGCTGGGCCCCATGGTGGGCCTCGGCGGGCTCCGGCGCGTCTTCGCGGTGGCCGTGGCGCTCCTCGCGCTGGCCACGCCGGTCTCCGCCGCCGGGCTGTGGATGTGGGAGGGCGTGGACGGGCCGCTCACCAGTCGCGCGGACATGGTGGTGTCACGCGCGCTGGAGGTCGTGGACCAGGACGGGACCCCGCCCCGCACCCTGGTCGTCACCCCGGGACAGGGCGGCGTCGACTACACCGTCCTGCGCGGGGAGGAGCCCAGGATCGGGCAGGAGGGCGTGGTGCCCGCGGAGTCGGCCCTGGAACTCATGGACCGGGCGGTCGCCGAACTCGTCGCCGGTCAGGGCGGGGAGCACCTGCACACCCTGACCGACTACGGGGTCCAGTACGTGCTCTACCCGAGGCCGGAGATCGGCGACGCCCACGACGCCTCGATGGTCACCACCCTGGACGGCACACCCGGTCTGCTCCGCGTGTCGCTGTCCGACCGCTACGGCCTCTGGCGTGTGGGCGAACCCACCGGGACCCTGCGCGTCGTCGGCGAGGACGGCGAGCCCCGCGTACTGGACGCCGGCGCCGACCTGCCCGCGGGCGGGGCCGGGCGGCGGCTCCTCCTGGCCGAGTCGGCCGACGACGGGTGGCGGGCCACCCTCGACGGGGCCGCCCTCGCCCCGGCCGACACCGAGAACGGCCTCCAGGCGTGGGACCTGCTTCCCGGGGGCGGTGAGCTGCGTGTGTGGTACTCCGACCCGGTCCACACCGCCTGGCTGGCCACCCAGGGCGCGCTGCTGTTGGTGGTCGCCGTCCTGGCGGCGCCCGGCGCCCGGACCGAGGAGGAGGCGCGGATGATCGAGTCCGCCCCCGCGCCCCGACCGAGACGACCGCACTGGACCGGCCGCCGGTACCGCAGGGGCGGCCGCCGCCGCGCGGGGCGGAGCACGACCGCGACGAAGGGGGCCTGATGCGGCTGATCGTGGAGAACCGCTTCGCGCTGTTCGGGCTGGTCGCCCTGGGGCTGGCCGCGCTGTTCGGCGTCACCCTCGTCCCCGTGGGCGACCCGCTCGGGACCTCCGAACCCGGCACGGTCCGCCCCGACCTCGCCGCGCGGGTGTGCCCTGCGCCCTACGAGGGGGGCGAGAGCACCGTCGCCGCCTACGCACCGAGGGTGGGCCGCGATGACGCGGGCAGGCTGTGGGCCGACATCGGCGAGGAGCTCGCCGAGCCCGGCAGCGTCTGGCTGGCCGAGACCGAGGGGGACGAGGGCCCCACCGTCCTGCGGGCCGAGGGCAGCCTCGCCTCCGGGCTCGACTCGGCGCAGACCACGGTGACCGGCGACGGGCTGACCGAGGTCCGTTGCGCCGAGCCCTCCACGAGCACCTGGTTCGCCCTGCCCGGAGGCAGCGGGGACGCCGGGGTCGGCAGCGACGGCCAGGGACACGTGATCGACGAGGAGAACGAGGGCGACCCGGTGGAGACCGAGGCGCTCACCGTCCACCTGGCCAATCCGTCGCGGACCGCGGCGACCGCCAGCGTGGACGTGTACACGACGGACGGTCCGTCCTTCTCGAACGAGAGCCGGGGGGTCTCCGTGCCCGCGGGGGAGTCCGTCGAGCTCGAACTGACCGAGCTGATCCAGCAGTCCGCCTCGCTCGGCGTCCACGTACGCACCAGCACCGGCCGTGTGGCGGCGTCCCTGCTCGCTGAGCACTCCTCCGGCGCGGTCGCCTGGGTCGCCCCCACCCGGGGTCCCGCCGTGCGGCACGTGATCCCCGGGCTGCCCGAGGGCGAGGGCACGCGGCGGCTCTTCGTGACCTGTCCGGGTGCGGACTCCGCCGAGGTCCGGGTGCGCGTCCTGCCGGTCGACGGCGACGAGGAGGAGCTGACCCTCGACGTCCCGCCCTCCGGCTCCGCCTGGGTGACCCTGGAGGTGGCGCTGGCCGGGCGCCCCGGCACGGTCGTCGTGGAGTCCGACGCGCCGGTGGTGGCGGGTGCCCTCGCGGAGGACGCCGACACCGCCTACCCGGCCGCAGTGGCCCCGCTCGCCCACCCCCTGGACACCACGGCCGTCCTGCCGTTCGTCCCGGACGGAGTGGACGTGGACCTGGTCATGACCGCCCTGGACGGGGACGTGCGCATGGTGGTGACGCCGGTGGGGGCCGACGGGACCCAGGGGGACGCCGCCCGGGTCGACCTGGGCGGCGGAACGACACTCGTGTCCGGAGCCGACTGGGACCTGCCGTCGGACGAGGGGAACACGGTCCGCCTGGAGCTGCTGGAGGGCTCCGGGCCGGTGCACGTGGCGCGGATCCTCGGCACGCAGGAGGGATGGAGCGTCCTCCCGGTGCCGCCGGCGCCGGTGGAGGTGCGGCTGCCGGTCGCGCGCGGCTCGATGGTGGGCGTCGTGCCGTGAGCCCTGCTTGCTTTGGGCCTCCGCTCCGCTTTGGCCCGGGTTCGGGCGCCTCGAAGGCGGGGATTCTTCGTCCTCGTCTTCGCCTGGCGCTCGTTTCTCGCTCGCGGCTCGACTCGCCCGCCCGTCGCCCGCCACCACCCTCAACGGACGCCTTCGGCGCAGTCCCATCCATAAGAACCCTGCCGGCGTCCGAACGGAACCCCCCCGGGGCCTCCGCTCGGCTTCGTTCCGGGGATCACGCCTCGGGGTCGACGGACTCCGGCTCCACGCCCAGCAGGTTGGCGACCTCCTCCACGACCGCCTCGTGGACCAGCAGGGCCATCTCCTCCGGGTCCTTGGTCCGGATCTCCACCGGACGGCGGTAGACCACGATGCGGGCCCTGCCGTTCGGATCGGTCTCCAGGCGGGAGAAGGGGATCGACTCCGTCAGGGGATCACCGGCCGGAACCGGTGGGACGTCCTCGACGAGGAAGTCCACATTCGCCAGTTCGCGTGCCCACAGACGCTCCAGGCGTTCGACCGCGTCCAGGACGAGATCGTCGAAGGCCTGCGCTCGGCTGCGGTAAACCGGCAGGTAGGAGGGCACGAGAGGACCGCGGATGCCTCGGCCGCGGCGGTCCCGGCGCCGCACTCGGTCTGGTTGGCCACTGGAAAGGCGCACTCGTCGCACACTTCGAGACTAAGCCATCAACCGCCCCGCGCGTAGCCCCGATTCCCCGGAACACGGACCGGACGGGGGCACGCGGGGACGGCCGTCATGGGACGATGCTGGCGTGTCTTCCGGTAAAGGCATACAGTCAAACGCTGTGAGCCATGTTCGACGCTGCTCCCGTACCGCGTGCAGGCAGCCCGCCGTCTTCACGCTCACGTACGTGTACGCCGACTCCACCGCCGTGCTGGGCCCCCTCGCCGCCTACGTGGAACCGCACTGCTACGACCTGTGCGCCGTCCACGCCGACCGGCTGACGGCCCCCCGCGGCTGGGAGGTCGTGCGGCTTCCGGTCGAGACGTCGGGCGGCGGTCCCGGCAGCGACGACCTGGAGGCCCTCGCGGACGCCGTGCGTGAGGCGGCGCGCCCGCCCTCGCCCGCGGCCTCCGCGGACGACGCCGTCGGCGAGGGAACCGAGACCCTGCGCCGCGGCCATCTGCGCGTGGTCCGGTCCGACCCCGGGCGGGGCGACCACGACCCCCGCGACCGGGGCTGAGCCCGCCGCGGCCCGGCGCCGCCGCGGCGGACCGCCGACCTTCGCCCCCGTCACCCTCCGTGGACGGGCGCTCCACCCCCGGGCGTCGTCGGCCGTTCGCGACCCCTTGCTAGGTTTGTACGGCGCGCAACCCTCGCGCCACCCAACCAGGAGCAGGACCGACCGGCCGGAGAAGACGTGGCTGACCTCCGAAGCATCTTCAAGGCATACGACGTACGCGGTGTGATCCCGGACACCTTCAACGCCGACATCGCACGAGCGATCGGTGCCTCCTTCGCCCGCGTGGTCGGTGGCCCGGCCGTCGTGGTCGCGCACGACATGCGCCCCTCCTCACCCGACCTGGCCGCGGCCTTCGCCGACGGCGTCACCTCCCAGGGCGTCGACGTCGTGTCCGCGGGGCTCGGCTCGACCGACCTCCTCTACTACGGCTCCGGCCACCTCGACCTGCCCGGCGCCATGTTCACCGCCAGCCACAACCCGGCCGAGTACAACGGCATCAAGATGTGCCGGGCCGGTGCGGCGCCGATCAGCGGCGAGACCGGTCTCGACGAGATCCGTCGGCTGGCGGAGGACGGGGTTCCCGGGCACGACGGCCCCCCGGGCACCGTCACCGGCCGCGACCTGCTGCCGGGATACGCCGCCTACCTGCGTGACCTGGTCGACCTGTCGGCCATCCGACCGCTGAAGGTGGTCGTCGACGCGGGCAACGGCATGGGCGGGTACACCGTCCCGGCGGTCCTGGAACAGGGCCTGCCGCTGGAGATCGTGCCCCTGTACTTCGCGTTGGACGGCACCTTCCCCAACCACCCCGCCAACCCGCTGGACCCGGCCAACCTGGTCGACCTCCAGGCGAGGGTGCGCGAGACCGGTGCCGACATCGGCCTGGCCTTCGACGGCGACGCCGACCGCTGCTTCGTGGTCGACGAACGCGGGGAGCCCGTTCCCCCCTCGGCCGTCACCGCCCTGGTCGCCGCCCAGGAACTGGAGCGCGAACCGGGTGCCACGATCATCCACAACCTCATCACCTCCACGGCCGTCCCCGAGATCGTCCGCGAGCGCGGCGGCGTCCCCGTCCGCACCCGCGTCGGCCACTCCTTCATCAAGGCCACCATGGCCGAGACCGGCGCGATCTTCGGCGGTGAGCACTCCGCGCACTACTACTTCCGGGACTTCTGGCGGGCCGACACGGGTATGCTCGCGGCGATGCACGTCCTGCGGGTCCTGGGCTCGGACGACCGTCCGCTGTCCCGGATCACCGGGGAGTACTCGCGCTACGCGTCGTCCGGGGAGGTCAACTCCACGGTGGCCGACGCGCCCTCCCGGATGGCGGCGGTCCGCGCGGCCTTCGACGACAGGGACGGCGTCACCGTCGACGAACTCGACGGCCTGACCGTCCGGCTGCCGGACGGATCCTGGTTCAACCTGCGCGCCTCCAACACCGAGCCGCTCCTGCGGCTCAACGTGGAGGCGTCCGACGAGGGAACCGTGGCGAAGCTGCGCGACGAGGTCCTGAGCATCGTCCGAGCCTGACCAGGCATTCTGGTGGGGAGGTTCCGCGCCGGGCACAGCCGGTCCGCGCGGCGCGGACGTGCCCACGGCGCCGAGGCGCCGCAGGCACACCCACGAGCACACGAGGAACGAGAACATGAGCACGAAGATCGACGGGTGGCTGTTGGACATCCTGGCCTGCCCGCAGAGCCAGGCCCCGCTCCGCCACGACCCCGAGACCGACGAACTGGTCTGCGACGAGAGCGGGCTGGCCTATCCGATCCGGGACGGCATCCCGGTGCTGCTCGTCGACGAGGCGCGGAAAATCGATTGAGGTCGGATGGAACGTTCTGGCCACTTCAGCAGTCAGAACGGCTACGACGCGAGGTGAGAGGAACCGCTCGGGCGTGACCGTCCGGGACGCGGTCTCGCCGTTCGCCCCGTAACCTGTTTGCTGCGCGCCCCGCACGAAAGCCCTGGAGGACACTGATGCCCGGTCCCGAACCGCTACAGCCGAGCGACCCCGCAGGGTTCGGCGAGTACCGCGTGACCGGTCGGCTGGGCAAGGGCGGGCAGGGCGTGGTCTACCTGGCCGAGGACGGTGAGGGCGACCAGGTCGCGGTCAAGGTCCTCAACGACCAGTGGTCGGGCGACGGTGAGCTGCGCCGGCGGTTCGCCAAGGAGGTCCGGGCCGCGCAGAAGGTCGCGTCGTTCTGTACGGCCGCGATCCTCGACGCCCAGCTCGACCAGGACCCGCCCTACGTGGTCAGCGAGTTCGTGCAGGGCAGGGACCTCCAGGACACCGTGGCCAAGGGCGCACCGCTGCGGGGTTCCAAACTCCAGCGGCTCGCGGTGTCCACGGCCACCGCGCTGGTGGCCATCCACAAGGCGGGCATCGTCCACCGCGACTTCAAGCCCGGCAACGTGCTGCTGGGCCAGGACGGCCCGCGGGTGATCGACTTCGGCATCGCGCGCATGGACGACGGCACGGCCACCCTGACCAACTCGATCGTGGGGACGCCCTCCTACATGGCGCCCGAGCAGATCGAGGGGCGCGGGGTCACCGACAAGTGCGACATCTTCGCCTGGGGCTGCGTCATCGCCTTCGCCTCCACCGGGCACGCGCCGTTCGGCGCGGACACCGTTCCCGCGGTGGTGCACCGGGTGATCAGCGCACCGCCCGAGTTGGAGGGCCTGGACGAGGCGCTGCGGCCGGTCGTCGAGTCCTGCCTGGACAAGAACCCCGCCCGGCGCCCCAGCGCGCAGACCCTGCTCATGCGCCTGCTGGGCCACGAGGGGACCGAGGAGGCCCCCTCCACGGACGACGCCCTCCAGCGGGGCGAGCAGATCGCCCAGGCCGGGGGCGCGTTCACCGGAGGTCAGGCCCCGCCGATGGGGCAGCACCTGCCGCGCACGGGTCCCCAGCAGGGCTTCGGGGGTTACCCGTCGCACGCGTCCGACCCGCGCACGGGCCAGAACCCGGGCACGTCCAACCCGCGTCCCCTGGGCCAGCCCATCGCCAACACCCCGCCGCCCTTCGGGCCGCACCCGGGTTCCACGAACCCCCGACCGGGGATGCCCGGGGCCTACCCGCAGCACCAGCAGCGGCCGATGCCGCACCCGGGCAACCCCAACCAGACCTACGCCCGCCCCGGGGTGGGCCAGCCGATGCCGCGCCCGGTGGAACAGGACTCGGTGCTCCAGCAGAGCTGGGTGATCCCGGCCGTGCTCATCACCATCGTCATCCTGATCCTCGTGCTGGTGCTGCTGGCCGTCAGCTAGGCGGTGCCCGCCCCGGTCCTCCGCCCGGCCCCGGCCCGGGGCCGCCCGGGGCCGCCGCGCGGGGTCACACGCGGGTGAGCGCGTTCATCGCGCGTGAGACCGCCTCGTCCACCAGGTCGCGGACCTGCGGCCAGCGGTCGTCGACGCAGTCGGTCGGGATCACGGTCACGCTGTCGGCCCCGGAGATGTCCAACGCGTCGCGCACTCCGTCCGGTGTGGTGAGCCGCGCGTCGGCGGTCACGGCCAGGACGCCGGTGTCGGGTCGGCCGACCTCCTGCACGACCACGAACAGCGTCAGCGACGCGTCCCCGACCACCAGTTCCAGGGCCGTCCACCAGTGGGCGGCACCGGGGGTGAGGACCGTCCGGGAGGCGGGGGCCGGGGCCGAGGGGTCCTCCCCGGTGTCGTCGAACCCGCCCGAGCGCACGACCGTACGTGCGTCCGGGGCCAGGGTCTGGAGGATGAGGGCCAGCGACGCCTGACGGGACCGCACGTAGTCCTGGATCCGCCGACACATCACCGACGCCAACGGGGGGATGTGCGCCCGCGGGGGCGGAACACTCGCGGGCGCCCAGCACAGTTCGTCGCGCAGGGCCCCGGTCACCAGGCGCGCGAAGTGGTGGACCAGCGCGGCGAACCGCGCCGCGGGATCCCGCCCGTCCGGCCGCGTCGGACCGGCGTGCGGTTCCGGCGGCAGGGGCGGGTAGTCGGCGCGCTGGAGCACCAGGGAGGCGAGGATCCACGGCAGCGCCCACGGCGGGTCGCCGCCGGGCCCGGCGGCGGTCGGGGCCGCGGACTCCGGTCTGGGGGCGGTTCCGCCCTCCGCGGAGTCGAGCTCGCGCAGGACCGCGACGCACTCGGCGAAGGTGTGCGCGGCGCGGACCACGGGATGGGCGGGGATCGCGGCGGCCTCGGCCAGACGGCGGGCCGCCTCCTCCCCGAGGGGCCGGGCGGGGGAGCGGGAGGCGCAGTCGGCCGGGAGGTCGGCGGCGCGCCGGGCCAGTTCCCGTACGTACTCGGCGGAGACCGGCTGCCCGGACATCCCCTCCCCGGAGGTGGACACCACCAGGTCCTCCAGGGCGGGCGCACCGCCCAGGTCCAGGACGCGGCGTCGGATCAGGGCTCTGCGCGCGGCCCTGCGCGCCTCCTGGGGCTGGCCGTGGCGGTACCGGGTCCAGATCGACCGGAGGCGCTCCACGTCGGTGAGCTCGTCGCGCACATGGCCTGGGAGGCGGTTCAGGGCCACACCGCTGCTAAGGGTATCCACGTGTGGATCCGTAGCCCGCGGACTCGGTGCCAAAACCTGACGGAGGTCCGGTCGTGTGGCCGTGACCGGCCGCAGGCGCGTGTCAACCCACGGTGTCCGTGGGCGTCGTCGGTTCAGGCACGGCGGTGGTGGAGCAGACGCATCGCCTTCTCCTTCTCGAAGTCCATCGCCCGGGCCGGGGCGGCGGTGAGCCTGCCGAGCCGCTCCCCGTGCTGGCGCACCCGCGCCAGGACCTCGGGTTCGGCCAGCACGCGCAGCGCGAACGCCAGGGCGGCGGGCGGGATGTCGAACTCGCGCTCCATCTCCAGGCCGGCCGCGATCGTGCGCAGGTCCTCCCCGGTGAACCGGCGGTGGCGGTGGCCGCGTCCGGTGGGCCGCTCCTGCGTGCGGGGAAGCAGCCCCAGGCCCTCGCGGTAGCGCAACATGCGCGCGGTCGTGCCCACCTGCTCGGCGGCGGTCGAGATCGGTACGGGTCCGCCCGGTGCGGAGGGCCGGTCGGATACGGGCGAGGCGTCGTCGAGGGCGGCCATGGACGCGAGCCTAACCCACTTTCCCGACGAGTCGAAGCAAAACTGACAATCGATTGTCATAATTACTCCACGCGCGCGCGAGCGTGCCTAGAATCAGGGGCGCCACCACGATCACGAGTGAGGAACGCATGGCTTTCGACTTCAAGGTCGCCGATCTGTCCCTGGCCGAGTTCGGCCGCGACGAGATCCGGCTCGCCGAGCACGAGATGCCCGGTCTCATGGCCACTCGCGCGGAGTACGGCGACAGCAAGCCCCTGCGGGGCGCCCGCATCATGGGCTCCCTGCACATGACCGTGCAGACCGCCGTGCTCATCGAGACCCTGGTCGCCCTGGGCGCCGAGGTGCGCTGGGTCAGCTGCAACATCTTCTCCACCCAGGACCACGCGGCGGCCGCCGTGGTCGTGGGCCCCGACGGCACCGTCGAGGACCCCCGGGGCGTCCCGGTGTTCGCCTGGAAGGGCGAGACGCTGGAGGAGTACTGGTGGTGCACCGAGCAGGCGCTCACCTGGCCGGGCGACGAGGGCCCCAACATGATCCTCGACGACGGCGGCGACGCCACCATGCTCGTCCACAAGGGCGCCGAGTACGAGCACGCCGGCGCCGTCCCCGACCCGGAGACCGCCGACAGCGAGGAGTTCGGCGTCGTCCTGCGCCTGCTGCGTGAGAGCCTGGCCAAGGACCCGCAGAAGTGGACGAAGATCGCCGCGGGCATCAAGGGCGTCACCGAGGAGACCACGACCGGCGTCCACCGCCTGTACGAGATGCAGCGTGACGGCAACCTCGCCTTCCCCGCCATCAACGTCAACGACTCGGTCACCAAGAGCAAGTTCGACAACAAGTACGGCATCCGCCACTCGCTGCCTGACGGCATCATGCGCGCCACCGACGTCCTCATCGGCGGCAAGGTGGCCGTGGTGTGCGGCTACGGCGACGTCGGCAAGGGTTCCGCCGAGGCCCTGCGCGGCCAGGGCGCCCGGGTGATCGTGACCGAGGTCGACCCGATCAACGCGCTCCAGGCCGCCATGGACGGGTTCCAGGTCAGCACCCTGGACGACGTCCTGGAGACCGGTGACATCTTCATCACCACCACCGGCAACTTCAACGTGATCATGGCCGACCAGATCACCCGGATGAAGCACCAGGCGATCATCGGCAACGTCGGCCACTTCGACAACGAGATCGACATGGCCGGGCTGGCGAAGGTCCCCGGGATCACGAAGAAGGAGATCAAGCCGCAGGTCCACGAGTGGACCCTCAGCGACGGCACGTCCGTCCTCGTCCTCTCCGAGGGGCGCCTGCTCAACCTGGGCAACGCCACCGGCCACCCGAGCTTCGTGATGTCCAACAGCTTCACCAACCAGGTCATCGCGCAGATCGAGCTGTTCACCAAGCCGGACGAGTACCCGACCGACGTGTACACGCTGCCGAAGATCCTCGACGAGAAGGTCGCGCGTCTGCACCTGGACGCCCTGGGCGTCAGGCTGACCACGCTCACCAAGGAGCAGGCCGCCTACATCGGCGTGGACGTCGAGGGCCCCTACAAGCCCGAGCACTACCGCTACTAGGAACGAACACCGCCGGTACCGGCGGTGCGCGCCGGGCCGGGGGAACCCTCCCCGGCCCGGCCCACGAGAGAGTGATGCAGTGAGCACTGGCCCCTCGCACGAGGTGGCGGACCTCGGCCTCGCCGCCGCCGGGGTGCGCAGGGCGGACTGGGCGGAACGCTCGATGCCCGTCCTGCGCAGCGTCCGCGAGCGGTTCACGCGGGACCGGCCCCTGGACGGTCTGCGCGTCGCCGCGTGCCTGCACGTGACCGCGGAGACGGCGAACCTGCTGCGCGTGCTGCGCGCGGGCGGAGCCGAGGTCTGGCTGGCCGCCTCCAACCCCCTGTCCACCCAGGACGACACCGCCGCGGCGCTGGTCACCGAGTACGGCGTGGCGGTCCACGCGTGGGCGGGGATGGACCAGGAGGCCTACGACCGCAACCTCGTCACCGTCCTGGAGGCGCGGCCCCACCTGCTCCTCGACGACGGCTGCGACCTCGTGAACACGGTGCACGCGGTCCGCCCCGACCTCCTGGAGGGGGTGCTGGGCGGGTGCGAGCAGACCACGACCGGCGTGATCCGGCTGCGCCGCATGAGCGCGGCGGGTGAGCTGCGGCTGCCGATGGTCGCGGTCAACGACACCGCCACCAAGCGCATGTTCGACAACCGCTACGGCACGGGGCAGTCGACGATAGACGGCATCCTGCGGGCCACGAACGCGATGCTCGCGGGCAGGACCGTCGTCGTGGCCGGGTTCGGCTACTGCGGTCGCGGCCTCGCCGAGCGCGCCCGGGGCATGGGCGCCCGCGTGGTGGTCACCGAGGTCGACCCGGTCAAGGCCCTGGACGCCGTCATGCAGGGGTACACGGTCACCACCATGGACGAGGCCGCGCCGCTCGGGGACGTGTTCGTCACCGTGACCGGCAACCGGGACGTCGTCCGGGGCGAGCACCTGGTGCGGATGCGGGACGGGGCGATCCTGGCCAACTCGGGCCACTTCGACCTGGAGATCGACCTCGTGGCGCTGGAGCGGCTGGCGGTCCGGGTGAACCGCGGGGTGCGTGAACAGGCGGACGAGTACGTGTTCGGGGACGGTCGCCGCGTCCTCCTGCTCTCCGAGGGGCGCCTGGTCAATCTGGGTGCGGCGGAAGGGCACCCGGCCGCCGTCATGGACATGTCCTTCGCTGTGCAGGCGCTGACCACGGAGTGGCTGGCGCGCAACCACGCGGACCTGGAGCCGGGTGTGGTGGAGGTGCCGGAGGAGACCGACACCGAGGTGGCCAGGCTCGAACTCGCGGAGCTGGGGGTCGGCATCGACGTGCTCACCCGCGAACAGGACGCCTACCTGCGCTCCTGGCGCCCCTGACGGGTTCAGCCGGTCGGACCCGCACCGGTGGCGCCGTCACGCCACGCGGCCTCCTCGTGTCTGCGGCGGCGTTCGGCGAGCACCGCGGCCAGGAAGTGCGGCGGGGCGGTTCCCGCGGGCGGAGGCGGGCTGATCTGCGCGGCCACCGCGTTGGCCAGGCGGACACCCATCTCGTGGCGTGTGTGGTCGGCCAGTTCCCCGTAACGCAGGACGTACTGGCGGGCGGAGGCCGCGGTCTCCGGCGACAGCCGGGACAGCTCGGCGTTGGCGGCCCAGGCGGCCAGGTACGGGGGCATCGGGATGAACTCCCGGCGGCTGCCTCCGGTGCGTTCCTCGACGACCATCGTCCCCGCGACGAAGTCGCCCATACGGCGGCCGTCGCGGTTGATCATCGACGTGAACAGGGCGATGACACCGGTCGTCAGCCAGATCTCCAGGAACCCGGCCAGGGCGCGGGCCAGGGCCTGACGGAACCGGACGGGGGAGCCGTCGGTGCCCACCACGCGCAGCCCCAACGCCAGCTTGCCCAGGGAGCGGCCGCGGGAGATGGTCTCGAAGGCCGTCGGGTAGCCGACGATGATGAGGATGACCGTCGCGGTGCTGAACGCCGCCGTGGCGGCCGGGTCCAGGCCCGTGCCGACCCAGGTCGCGGCCACGCCCATGGCCGCCAGGAGGATGAGCTGGAGGAGGACGTCCAGAGCCAGCGCCGCCGCGCGCGTGGCGAAGCCCGCCGGTCGCAGGTCGAGCACCACCGCGTCACCCGTCACCAGCGGAGTCGTGCCGGACACGTCCTCGCGGGCCTCGCCGCCGGGGTGGGACACCTGCACACGCTCCCTCGAAGTGCGAACCGTATCCTCCGACCCTACCGCCACCTGCGGTTCCCGGACATCGCGGGCGCGGTCATCGCGGGCACGGAGCCGATACGCCGACCGAGTAGGGTCTCATGCGTGGATATCGACGTGTTCGCGGCGGCGCACGCCCCCGAGTGGGAACGGCTGGACCGCCTGGTGAGCCGGCGCCGGCGGCTGGCCGGCGAGGAGATCGACGAACTGGTGGACCTCTACCAGAAGGTCTCCACCCACCTGTCGGTGGTGCGCTCCTCCGGGCAGGACCCGGCACTGGTCGGTCGCCTGTCGGCGCTGGTGGCACGCGCGCGCTCGGCGGTGACCGGTTCGCACGCCTCCGCCTGGCGGGACGTGGCCGGGTTCTTCACCCGTGTGTTCCCGGCCGTGCTGTACCGGCTGCGGTGGTGGTGGATCGCGGTGACGGCGGGAACGGTGCTGGTGGCCGCGGCGACGGCCACGTGGCTGGTCACCAGTCCGGAGACGCTGTACGCGGTGGGCACCCCCGGGGACATGGCGCGCTACGTCGACCACGAGTTCGCCAACTACTACGTGGAGAACCCCGCCGGTTCGTTCGCCGCGCGGGTGTGGACCAACAACGCGTGGGTCGCGGCGCAGGCGATCATCTACGGGGTGTTCCTCGGGGTGCCGACGCTGCTGGTGCTGGCGGTCAACGGAGTGGGGCTGGGCCAGGCCGCGGGGATGATGATCGCCAACGGCCGGGCGGACGTGTTCTTCGGACTCATCCTGCCGCACGGGCTGCTGGAGCTGACGGCGGTGTTCGTGGCGGGCGGCGTGGGCCTCAAACTCGGCTGGACGATCATCGCGCCGGGTGACCGCACCCGGTTGCGGGCGCTGGGCGAGGAGGGCCGGGCGGCCGTCGCGGTGGTGCTGGGACTCGCGGTGGTGCTGTTCGTCTCCGGGCTCATCGAGGGCTTCGTGACCGGGTGGGTGGACGCCGTGTGGCTGCGGGTCGGCATCGGTGTGGTCGCCGAGGTGCTGTTCCTGGTGTACGTGTACACGCTGGGGAGGTGGGCCCACCAGAAGGGTGAGACGGGGGACCTGGAGAACGCCCCGCAGGCCGTGCCGGTGGCCTGATACGGCGGAAATCCCCGGCGTGCCGGGGATCCCTCTGGCAGCATCGGCTGCATGGACGAACAGACCCCCCGCTGGTTCAAGAGTTCCTACAGCGACGCCTTCGCCCACTGTGTGGAGGTGGCACTCTCGGATACACGTTGGTTCAAGAGCAGCCACGGCGACGCAGCCAACGGTGGATGTGTGGAGGTCGCCTTCTCCAACCACGCCGTCATGCTGGTGCGCGACACCCGAAACCGGGCTGGTGCGGTGTTCGGTGTCGGAGTATCGGAGTGGGTGCGGTTCGTGCGCCTGATCTCCGTCGAGGCGTAGCGGCTCAGTCTCCCCTGAGCTGTCGCACGACCCTCTCCCTCCACTCGCGTGCCTGTTCGGTCAGGCTGTGGTGCTCACCGAACACAGCAGCACGAATCGTTGTCAAATGGTCGAAACTTCGCATCGCGGACGCGTGATCCCCTCGTTCGAACGCGACCACGGCCAGATGGAAATCGACGGCCAGTGTGTCCGGATGCTTTTCTCCCAGGTCACGTATCCTCACCTCGCGGATCCTGTGGAGGTTTTCCTCGGCGGTGTCGAAGTCGCCCCGACGCCGTTGGACGTGGGCCAGGTTTCCCAATGCGAACAGGGCCGTCGAGTCGTTCTGGGAGCCGAGGCGTTCGCAGACCTTCAGCACGGCCCGTAGTCCTTTCTCAGCAGTGTCGAGGTCGTCCCGCAGATACGCCATGAGGGCGACCTGGTGGCGGCTGCTCAGGGTGTCGGGGTGGTCCGGTCCCAGAATGGTCGCGCGGTCGTCCGCGACGGCACGGAAGATCTCCTCGGCTTCCTCGACCCGGCCCTGGGCACGGACAGCGTCAGCCAGCGAGTGCCGAGCGCTCAGGGTCTCGGGGTGTGTGTCGCCCAGCGAGGCTCGGGCGTTGGTGGCGGTCGTGTGCAGGTGCTGCTCCGCCTCTTCCTGGTTTCCCGCGAACATCAGGGCTTGGAAGGACTTCGTTGCCAGCCTGACCGTCGTGGAGTCGGAGAAGTCCATGACACAGCTGCCGATTTTGCTGATCTCCGCGTAGGCGACAGCCTCCAGGCCGGGGTCGCGACCGCTCTCCCTGTCCAGCAATGTCTCCGCCACGTGGAGAAGGCGAGCCTCCTCCTCACGGAACCCGGTACGGAGGCTCTCGGACACGAGCGGGTGCAGGCGGAGAGTCGTCTCCCCCTGATTGCTGGTGACACTGACGAGTCCGTGGACCACGAGGGCGTTGATCGCCAGAGCCATGGCGGCCTCGTCCATACCCTCGAACGGTTCTTCCCACAGTTCGGAGATGGGTAGTCGGCGCAGGGGGACCTCGGTGGCCTCGGGCCCCAGGACAGCGAGCAGACGCAGAAGCGGGGCCGCGTACGGGTCCTTCTCGGTGACCAGGCGGAGTGACAGCTCCCAGACACCGGACAGCAGGTTCCTGTCCACGTCGGTTCCCACTGTGAAGGGGGCTGCCAGGTAGTCCAGGGATTCGATGCCCGAAGCGAGCTGGTCCAGCAGGGCGTGAGCGTCGGGGAACAGTACCCGGTGGGTGGCCAGGATGCGTCCGGCGAGGTGGAGAGCCAGCGGCACCCCGCCCAGGCGTTCGGCCAACACGTCGGCTCCGGGAAGGTCGGGGAGTTCCACGTGGTCGGTGAGCACCGTGGTCGCGGAGTGGACATCCAGCTCACCAATGCGGTGGACCTCGGCCGGGGCCCAGAGCGCGGGGTCGTCGACCCGGCTCGTCACCAGGACGAACCCTCCCGGGCTCGCCCTCATCCACCCCAGTTGGGCACCGACGCGGTTGTCCGGGTCCAGTTCCTCGGGGCGGTCCGCGTTGTCGATGACCAGAAGCCACGGTCGGGGCGCCTCGTCGAGGTGACGCCACACCCACCGGGCCGCCTGGTGCCGGGTACCTCGGAGTCGTTCGGCCTCTTCGCGGGAACCGCCCAACTCGACTGCGGCCTCCAGCATGCTCGCCGTGACACTGCCGGGCCGTACCCAGAAGACCGTCCACCCGTCGGAGCGTGCCCGCTCGGCGAGCGCGGCGGCCACGGTGGTCTTCCCGAACCCGCCGGGTCCGGTGAGGATGTGCGGAACGGGTGCGCCCGCCCGCATCGCCTCGCCGAACGCGTCCAGCAGGTCGTCGCGCCCGCGTACGGCGGTGGCGAGCCTGGGCGGGTCCAGGGAGACGTCCGACGTCGGGGCGGCGGGGGAGGACCGCACGTTGATCGTCACGCCGCCGTGGATGTCCCTGGCCTGGACCAGGTGGCCGTACACGGCCCCCCGGGAGACGTTGTGGTGGGCGCTGGGTGGAGTAGCCATGCTCCCCATACTGCCCGCGATGTCACCCGGGATGGGAGCCGATATGATGCTTATGTTGCGTATGTCCTTAAATTGACCATTGGCACTAGTTTGTCTTTATAGTCTGGGCTAGCTTCGCTCGAAGCTGATCTACAAGGAGGTGCACCATTGGAGAGTGGGACCGGTATCACCGGCCTCATGTGGCGTAAATCGTCCTACAGCAGTTACGAGGGCAACTGTCTGGAGATCGCTGAGGACGGTGACCGCGTCAACGTCCGGGATTCTCAGAACGTGAAGCTTGGTCACCTTGGTTTCACCGGCGACGAATGGTGCGCCTTCCTGGGGCCGGTGACGGGGCGCTGAACTGAATGTCGCCCGACGGCGCCCCGGACGTTATGCGGTGGTGCTCCATAGCGCGGCCATCACTGATGGTGGAGCCGTACTCAACCGCATGCTACTGACCGAGCTGGCAAACCACGCACAGGTCACGCTGTTGACAGTTGGTGAAGTCAGTGGCTACGGGAACGTTGAAGCCGTTACGCTCACCGGGCGCCAAGGTGCTACACGAGTCGACGACGCTCGCTCTGTACTGCGTGATGCGATACGTCGCGCAGACCCGAAGGCCATCGGTCTGCCAGCGAACCCCTACCACTTCGACGCGGTGATCGGATCAGGCTGGACCTCGGGCAGGGAGGCCAACCTACTGCGCAGGACCTTCTACCCTGCCGCGATCACGGGCAACGCTTTGCACTTGGACTCGCGAGGGCTTGGAACGGCGCTCGACGACACCGAACGCGGCGATCTCGTGGCGGGAATCCACCGGGACGTCTTCCAAGCATCCGATCTCGTGTTCGCGCCGGGCCCCAAGGCCGCCCGAGACGCCCGGAACCTGATCTCCGAAGGGTGCTCGGCCCCGGCTCCTGCGGTTCACGAACTGGTCCCGGGCGTCACGGTCGCCTCCCCCGAACGCGCCCCCAGTCGGCCCGGCACGGTGTTCGAACTCCTCATGCTCTGCCGGGCCGAGGACCGGAACAAGGGTGTGCTCGACGTGGCGCTGGCGGTTCGCGACCTCCGCCGGTACGGCCACGCCGTCCGACTCACCGTCCGGGGGACGTCTCCCGGGCGGGTGACTCCGTTCCAAGCGTCCATGGACGCCCAGACAGGCCGACCCGGGTTGGTCCGGATCCTGCCCTTCAGCCAGGACCGGGCACTGGTCAACGCGGACATCGACGCCGCCGACGCCCTCGTCGTCGCCTCGGAGATCGAGCCCTATGGCTTGGTGGCGGCAGAATGCGCCGCACGCGGCACACCGTTCCTCGTCGCCCCCGGCAACGGCAACGGCTTCGCCGAACTGCTGGCGGAACCGGGCGGGATCGCGGGGAGCACCGGCCACCGGTTCGTGATCGAGGACGGCGGCTCCCTCTCCGCCAACGGCAACCGCATGGGGCCGGACCAGCCGGACACCGGACCCCGGCACCGCGTCCTCGCCGGGGCGATCGCCGAACTCATCGCCGACCACGACCGCATGGTCGGGCACACGGGTACGCTCCAGCGCTCCCTGACCGCCTACACCCCCGCACACATGGCCGGGGCGTTCGCGGAGGCGGTCGCGCGCGTGGCCGCCGGAACCCGCGTCTCCACCCGACAGGGGCCGCACGGACTCCTGCTCGCCGCCTCCGGCACCCAGCACCCGGAGCCGGGGACATCCGAACCCACGAGTGCCCTGTGACACGCTGTGTCACCGCCCCCGTGCGGCGATGATCAGTTTCCGTCCGGACGAACGGACCGAACGCGAGCCGCGGGGCGTGACCGGTCGGCGGTACCCCGGGACCTCATCCACCAGGCCTGCATCGGGCAGCAGTACGCACGGGAAGGGAGAGGCCGCCGCACGTCTTTCGCCGGGAGACCCGATCCGCACGAGCTGGACATGGCGGACCACGCCCGCCGCCTCATCCCGGGACTCCTGTGGGTTTCACGACTC
Source organism: Nocardiopsis sp. KDC1DS13DA1 (assembly GCF_055632325.1). Classification (NCBI taxonomy): domain Bacteria; kingdom Bacillati; phylum Actinomycetota; class Actinomycetes; order Streptosporangiales; family Nocardiopsidaceae; genus Nocardiopsis; species Nocardiopsis sp. KDC1DS13DA1. Next base: position 18,963 of record NZ_JBVMUY010000001.1, on the reverse strand, counting down.
ACCGCCGACGGACACGGGCCCGCCGGTGGACCGAACGGACGATGCGGCCAGCTCTCCGCCGCGCACACGGGCGGCGACGAGGAGGACGGCCAGGCCGACGGCGGTGACGGCGGCACCGGCCCAGAGCGGCGAGGTGTAGCCCAGCCCCGCGGCGAGTGTGATCCCGCCGAGCCAGGCACCGAACGCGTTGCCCACGTTGAAGGCCGCGATGTTGGTGCCCGACGCGAGCGTGGGAGCGCGGTCGGCGTGGGCCATGACGCGCATCTGCAACGCGGGCACGGTGGCGAACCCGAAGCCGCCCATGAGCAGCAGTGCCAGGACCGTGAGCACCTGGCTCGCGGCGGTGAGCGCGAAGAGCGCGAGGACGAGGCTGAGGGCGGCCAGGACCACGACGAGCGTGCGCAGGAGGTCGCGGTCGGCCGCGCGCCCGCCGAGCAGGTTCCCGGCGAACAGGCCGACGCCGAAGAGGACGAGCAGCCACGGGACGGCGTGGTCGGAGAAGCCGCCGACCTCGGTGAGGGTGTAGGCGATGTAGGTGAAGCCGCCGAACATGCCGCCGTAGCCGAGGATCGTGACCGCGATCGACAGCCAGACCTGCGGGTGGGCGAAGGCCGACAGTTCGTGGCGTACACCGGCGTGCGCCTCCCCGCGGGCGGTGCGGGCCGGGACGAGCAGGGCGATCCCGACGAAGGCGACGACGCCGATGGCGGTGATCGCCCAGAAGGTGGCGCGCCAGCCTGCGGCCTGCCCGAGCATGGTGCCGAGCGGAACGCCGAGGACGTTGGCGACGGTCAGGCCGCCGAACATCAGCGCGATGGCCTGGGCGCGACGCTCCCGGGCGACCAGACCGGCCGCGACGACCGAGCCGATCCCGAAGAAGGCGCCGTGGCACAGCGCGGCGACGACGCGTCCGGCCATCATGGATCCGTAGGTCGGGGCGAGTGCGCTGATCAGGTTGCCGAGGATGAACAGGACCATCAGGCCGAGCAGTGCGGTCTTGCGCGGGACGCGGGTGAGCGCCAGGGTCAGCGCGATGGCGCCGACCGCGACGCTGAGGGCGTAGCCGGAGATGAGGTGGCCGGCCGTGGTCTCGCTGACCGCGAAGTCGTCGGCGACCTCCGGCAGCAGGCCCATGATCACGAACTCGGTGAGGCCGATGCCGAAGCCCCCGAGAGCGAGGGCCAGGAGTGCGACGGGCATGGGTACTCCACTGGTGCAGGTGAAGGTAGTGCGCGCATGCACTAGTTGCAGGCGCAAATAAATAGTTGCACGCGCGTCTTGTCTGCGCAAGTCAGGTATGCTGGGGGAGTCGGTCACGCCACGGGGAGGCGCCATGGGAATCGCTGACGACGCCGTCGAGATCCGCGCACGGGGCTGGCGCACACTCGCCGCGGTCCACGGGCTCATCGAGGCGCGGCTGGAGAAGGCGCTCCAGGCCGAGCACGGGCTCTCGGTCGTGGAGTTCACCGTGCTCGACGCCCTGAGCCGTCAGGACGGCTGGCACATGCGGATGCGCCAGCTCGCCCGCGCCGCGGCGCTGTCCGCCAGCGCGACCACCCGGCTCGTCACCCGGCTGGAGAACCGCGGCCTGCTCACCCGGGTCCTGTGCGCCGACGACCGTCGCGGGATCTACACCGAACTCACCGAGACGGGCGAGAAGGCCCTGGCCGCCGCCCGGCCGACCCACGACTGCGTGCTGGAGGAGGCGCTCGGCGAGGCCGAGGACCTGCCCGAACTCGCGCCGCTCGTGCGGGCGCTCTCCGTCCCCGGGTCCTGAACCGCTCGACGACCGCGCGGCGGGGCCCGCCGCCCGGGCCGCCCTTCCCGCTGTCTACGGCGCGGTGTCCCCTGCGCCGCGGACGGGACCGGCCCCGCGCGGAGCACGGGGGGAGCCGGGCGTGCCGGACCGCGCCCGCCGCCTCATCACGGGGCCGTGTCCGCGGGGACTCACAACCGGCCCTGGGCCTTGAGGTTGATGTAGGCGTCCGCGAGCGCCGGGGCGAGGTGCTCGGGGTCGGCGTCGACCACCTCCACGCCCATCCTGCGCAGCTCCGTCGTGACCCGCCGCCGTTCGCTCAGCGTCCGCTCCGCCGCGGCCGCCCGGTACAGCGCGTCCGCGCTGTCGCGCTCGGCCGCCATCGCGCCCACCGCCGGATCCGTGACCGCCGCGACCATCACCAGGTGGCGCGACGTCAGCGCGCCCAGCCTCGGCAGCAGCCCCTCCTCCAGGGCCGCCGCGTTCAGGTCCGTCAGCAGCACCACCAGGCGCCGTGCCCTTCCCTGCGTCCCCAGGACGGTCGACACCATCCCCGCCGGGTCCGACTCCAGCAGCTCCGCCTCCAGCGGCGCCATCGCCTCCACGATCCGGCCCACCTGGCTGCCCTTGCCCGACGAGCGCACCTGTGCCCGGACCCGCCGGTCGTAGGCCAGGAAGTCCACCCGGTCTCCGGCCTTGCCCGCCAGCGCCGCGAGCAGCAGCGCCGCGTCCATCGAGTGGTCCAGTCGCGGGGTGTCGCCGACCCGCCCCGCCGACGTGCGCCCGGTGTCGAGCACGATGAGGATGCGCCGGTCCCGTTCGGGCCGCCACGTGCGCACCACCACGCCGTCGCCCCGTGCGGTCGCCCGCCAGTCGATCGACCGGACGTCGTCGCCGGGGACGTAGTCGCGCAGGGAGTCGAACTCGCTGCCCTGGCCCCGCACCATCGCGGTGTGCTGCCCCTCCAGCTCCCTCAGCCGCGACAGTTTCCCCGGCAGGTGGCGGCGGCTGTGGAAGGGCGGCAGTGTCCGCACCGTCCACTCCGCCGACAGGGTCCGCTGCCGCCCGGCCAGCCCCATCGGGCCGATACTGCGCACGGTCACCCCCGCCGCCCGCGCGTCGCCGCGGCGGGTCGGGGTCAGCGTGGTGGTCAGCCGCCGCCGCTCACCCGCGTCCACCCGTAGCGGCACCGTCCGGGGACCGGCGTTCGCGCTCGGCGGCCAGGCGTCGCGCACCCTCCCGCGCAGCGGGCGCCGGGTCGGGTTGGCCAGGGTCAGGTACACCGTCGCCGAGTCGCCCAGGCGCAGGGTCGTGTCCCCCTCCCGGGACAGGCGCATCGCCCCGGGGCTCGCCGCCAGGGCCACGTCCGCGGCGAGCAGCACCACCAGCACACCCAGCGCGATCGCGGTCACCCAGGCGCCCATGACCCCCGAGAGCGCCACCGCCGCCACCGCGAGCGCCGCGACGACGACCGCACGTCCGGTGACCGCCATCAGCGCGGCACCGGGACCGAGGCGAGCACACCGTCCAGGATTCCGTCGGTCGTGGCGCCCTCCAGCTCGGCCTCCGGGCGCAACGAGACGCGGTGCCGCAACGTGCCCTTGGCCAGCGCCTTCACGTCGTCCGGGGTCACGTAGTCGCGCCCCGTCAGCCACGCCCAGGCGCGGCTGGTCCGCAGCAGCGCCGTCGCACCGCGCGGGGACGCACCGAGCTGGAGCGAGGGCGACCGGCGGGTCGCCCGGCACAGGTCCACGATGTAGCCCAGCACCTCGGGCGCCACCCGGACCCCCTCCACGGCCGACCGGGCGGCGCGCAGTTCGGCGGCCCCCGCCACCGGGGTCACTCCGGCGGCGGTCAGGTCACTCGGGTCGAAACCGGCCGCGTGGCGGCCCAGCATCTCGACCTCGGCCTCGCGTTCCGGCAGCGGGATCGTCACCTTGAGCAGGAACCGGTCCAACTGGGCCTCGGGCAGCGGGTAGGTGCCCTCGTACTCCACCGGGTTCTGCGTCGCGGCGACCATGAACGGATCGGGCAGCGCCACCGGGTCGCCCTCGACCGTCACCTGCCGCTCCTCCATCGCCTCCAACAGCGACGCCTGCGTCTTGGGCGGGGTCCGGTTGATCTCGTCGGCCAGCAGCAGGTTGGTGAAGACCGGCCCCCTCATGAACTCGAACCTCGCCGTGTGCTGGTCGTAGACGAGCGAACCCGTCACGTCCCCCGGCATCAGGTCCGGGGTGAACTGCACCCGCTTGTGGTCCAGGGACAGGGCCGCCGACACGGTGCGCACCAGCAGCGTCTTGGCGACACCCGGCACACCCTCCATCAGGACGTGGCCGCGGCACAGCAGCGCCACGACCAGAGCGGTCACCGTCTCGTCCTGGCCCACGACCGCCTTGCCGACCTCCCGGCGCAGGGCGGTCAGGGCCGCTCTCGCCTCGTCGGCGGAGGGCAGTGCCTCGGATGTGAAGGCGCTCACGCCGTCTACCTCTCTCGATTGCTCGGTGGTCTGTCACGGGTCCCCGTTCCGCCGGGGTCACCGCAGCTTCCGGGTGCGTTCGTCCAGTTCGTCGGCGAGCCGGACCAGCGACCGGTCGTCAGCGGTGAACGGGTCGGACCGGTCACCGTAGATCACGGCGCGCAGGCGTGCGGGGTCGTCGCCGGTCCGTGCGGCCACCGCGGACACGACGGCCTCGGGGGAGGCCTCCGGATCGAGTCCGAGCTTGGGTACCACCCGCTCCCGGAACCCCTGACGCAGCGCGTCGGCGGCGCGGTCCCTGGCCCTGAGGGAGTGGTACAGCCCGGCACGGCCCTCGGCGGTCTCCGAGGCGCGCACGACGACCGGCAGCGCCTCGGGTACGAGCGCGCCCATCCGGCGCCCGCGCCACAGGGCGAGCAGCCCCAGCGCCACGACCAGCGGTACCACCGACCACCGCACCCCCGGGGGGAGCAGTTCCCACAGGCTGGATCCGCCGCTCACCCGGGCGGTGTCCGGACGCAGCCACACGACCTCGTCAGCGGCCAGCAGGTTGAGTGCCAGAGCCGCGTTCCCGCGGCCGGCGAGCGCCCCGTTGGTCAGGGGGGCGCCCGTGCCCAGCGCGGTGGTCGTCGTCCCGTCCTCGGTCACCCGGAGCAGCGCGTCGCCCGCCGCCGACGGGTAGCAGCCCACCGCGTCGGCGCCTCCGGAGGCGGTGTACAGTTCGCCGCCGACGCCGGCCTCGCCCGCCGCGGCGGCGCCGGGCAGGTCGCACACCGGGCTCAGCGCCTCGCCGTCGTCGATCCGCCCGGTGACGTCCACCCCCGGCGCGAACGCCGCCAGGGCGGGCAGCGACGGCCGGACCAGGACCGTGTCCGCGTCCAGGTCCGCGAGCCGTTCCAGCTCCCCGGGCAGCAACCGGTGGTCCAGCGAGACCAGCAGGACGACGTCGTCCCCGGCGGCGGACACGGCGTCCGCCGCGTCGTCGGAGGTACGCACGACCTCGACCTCGCCCTCCTCCTCCAGCAGGCGCACCAGGGCGCGCGTCCCGTCCGGGGAGACGCTCCCCGGCTCCAGGTATCCCTCGGGGAACCGCTCGGCGCCGAGCGACAGCAGGACGGCCACCACGACGAACGCGGTGAAGAGGACGAGTGGGACGCGGACCGACCGCCACAGCCGGGCGATCCGGCCGCCGCTGGGTTCGGCGGGCCCCGGGCGGGGTGCGCGGGGCGCGGGGGACATGGTCGGGGCGGGGGCGGTCACCGGGCCTCCTCCTGCGCCGCGACGGTGCGGGCGGCCTCCAGCCGCGCGTCCAGTTCCCGCAGGGCCCGGGCGGCCTCCGCGGTGGCGGGGCGGTCGCCGTAGGCCACGTCGTTGAAGATCCGCGCCCCCTCGGCCAGACCGTCCGCCTCTCCCGGCAGGACCGCGGAGGCCTCCGCGGCCAACTCGGTGGCGGTACGTCCGACGCGGGGCGTGATCACGGCCCGCTCCTCCAGCGCCACGCTGACGGCACGCATCCGCTCGGTCACCGCCGCGGCGAACTCCCCGGCGGCCTCGTGCCGCTCGGCGGCGGCCCGGTGGTCGGCGGCGGACAGCGGGGCCGCCTCGTGGACGGGGGCGCCGCGGCGCCGGCTCGCCGACGGCCGCAGGTACACGACCAGCCACACGAGCAGACCGGCGAGGAGCACCAGCAGGGGACCGAGCACGACCCATCCGCCGAGAACGCCCGAACCCGCTGTGGTCACCCCGTCCAGGAGGTCGAGGATCCACTCGTGGATCCGGTCGAGGAGCGTGGGCACCCGCTCACCGTAGAGCGGGTCGGACAGCTCCTCGACCGCGCGGCGGCGCCCCTCCTCCCGCGTCACCTCCGCGGGGAACACGGCACTCACCCGCGCCACTCCGGCAGGTAGATCTCCGGGCCGGCCTGGTGCCCCGCGCGCGCGGCCTCGTGCAGCCGCAGGTCCAGTCCCTCACGCCGCATCCGCAGGTCGATGTAGAGCAGGGTGGCCACGCCCACGACGAACGGGGTGGTGAACGCGTTGATCAGTACCTCGCCGACGTAGATGATCGCCCCCGAGGCGACCGGCATCCACGCCTCGACCGGGAAGAGGAGCACGAGCGCCAGGGAGCCCATGGTGAACGGGGTGGTGAGCAGACCGCCGATCACCCCGGCGAGGAGCATCGTCAGGAGGACGATCCCGAAGACGCGCCACCAGCTGCCCCGGGTCAGCCGCCAGGACCGGGCCAGGGAGGCGAACACGCCGATTCGCTCCAGCACGACGACCGGCATGGCGAAGTGGATGCGGACCGCGATCCACAGGAACACGCAGACGCACGCGACCAGGGCGACCAGCGCCAGGACGATCACGGCGATCCCGGCCCCGACGGCCCCGGACGCGAGGAGGGCGGCTCCGACGCCCACGCCGGCGATGCCCACGAGGGCCGTGGCGAGGGTCAGGCCGAAGTAGATGAGCAGCTGGACCAGGGCCAGACCCACGATGGTCCAGAGGCGGTCGCGGATGGCCGCCCACGCCTCACCCGGGGTGAGCCTGCGACCCAGGACCGCGATACCCACGACGGCGGTGAGCAGGCCGGTGACCAGGATGTACCCGGCCTGGGACAGGAGGGCCCCGCCGTAGGTGGTGATGATCGACCACGTGGACACCGGAATGGGTTCGGCGGGGTCGAGGGAGGCCGGGTCGTTGAACGCCTGGTCGAAGAAGACGCCGTAGTCGCGCATCGTCCCGCCGAAGCCGACGGCGCTGATGACGCTGGTGACCGCGACGACGATCATCGCCAGCCCGGCGGTGGTCTTCGGGTTGTGCCGGATCAGGGCGAACGCGCCGTTGAACAGGTCGCCGACGGTCATCGGGCGCAGCGGCACGACGCCGGGCCTGGGCGCGGCCGGGCGAGCAGGGTAACCGTGACCCGGCGGGCCGTACCCGTGACCCGGCGGGCCGTAGCCGGGCGGCGTTCCCTGAGGGCCGTGACCCGGTGCCGCGTAACCCGGCGCCGGGGTCTGGGGGGCGGGTACCGGCCCGGCGTACCGGGCGTGCTGTTCGGGGGAGGCGTACCCCGGGGGCCCGGCGGGTCCGGGGGCGGCGGGAGGCCCCGCGTCCGCCGGTGCCCCGGCCGCGGTGCCCCCGCCGGGGGCCGACCACCCGCCGGAGGCTCCGGGGTCCGCGGGCGCCCCAGGCGTTCCGGAACCGGAGGGCCGTTCGCGTTCCGGTCCCTCCGGGGCGGTCCCCGGAGAGTCGCGGTGCTCGTCCTCCTGGCTCATCTGGTCCCGCCCTCCGTGAAGTTCGGTTACTCTGCGTGAGTCGAATCCCGTGCGATCCGCGCTCTTTCCCCCAACCTACCGGCCGGTCGCACCTCGCCCAGGCGGCCCCGCGGCAGTTCGGAGCGCAACCTAGGCACTTCATTCCTTTTGTATGCTTTCTGTTACCAACCGGTTCAGAGGTGGGCGTTCCCGGCGCAGCTCAGCCGGGCCGTCGCCGCCGGTGGCCGAAACCGGCCTCGAGGGGTCGAAAAACGCGGAGCGCTCTCCCGACGTCGCCCGAAGGTGGCAAGGTGGGGAGACGACCGCGGTTCCCCTCGTCGGGGGGACGCCCTTCCCCGTCCGCGGGGGCCACGGGCACCGCCCACATCCGCCGCCCGAGTGTTCCAGGAGAGAGGAGTAGGCGCCGCGAGGACCGCCCGCGAGGAGGTATCCGCGCCCGGCGCCGGACGCACCTATGAAGGGACGTGTACTGGTTGTCGACGACGACCTCGCCCTCGCCGAGATGCTCGGCATCGTGCTGCGGGGCGAGGGGTTCGAGCCGTCGTTCGTCCATGACGGGGACAAGGCCCTGGAGGCCTTCCGCGAGACCAAGCCCGACCTGGTGCTTCTGGACCTGATGCTGCCCGGTGCCGACGGCATCGACGTGTGCCGCCAGATCCGTGCCGAGTCCAACGTTCCGATCGTGATGCTCACGGCCAAGAGCGACACCATCGACGTCGTCCTCGGCCTGGAGTCCGGCGCCGACGACTACATCGTCAAGCCCTTCAAGCCCAAGGAGCTCGTGGCCCGGGTCCGCGTCCGCCTGCGCCGGACCGAGGAGCCCGCTCCCGAGGTCCTCCAGATCGGTGACATCACCATCGACGTCGCCGGGCACGCCGTGCGCCGCGACGGCGAGCAGATCAGCCTCACCCCGCTGGAGTTCGACCTGTTGGTCGCCCTCGCCCGCAAGCCGCGCCAGGTGTTCACCCGCGAGGTCCTGCTGGAGCAGGTCTGGGGCTACCGCCACGCCGCCGACACCCGCCTGGTCAACGTCCACGTGCAGCGGCTGCGCGCCAAGATCGAGAAGGACCCCGAGCACCCCGAGGTCGTCGTGACCGTCCGCGGTGTCGGCTACAAGGCCGGTACCGCCTGATCCGGACCCATCACCCATGACGCCAGCCGCCGCACCCGAGGAGGACCGGGGGGCCGACCCCGGTGAGGGCCGGTCGACCCCGGCCCCAGGGCCGCCCGCAGACGAGGCACGCGATACGAGCAGTGGCCTGACCAGGGCCTACGCCTTCGCGCAGCGGGCCGCGCGGGCGCTGGTGCGCGGTGCGCTGACCAACTGGCGGCGCTCCCTGCACCTGCGCGTCATCTCCACGACCCTGGTGCTGTCCCTGGTCGTGATGATCGGCCTGGGGTACGTCCTGGTCAGCCAGGTGCGCGGCGGGCTCCTCGAAGCCAAGATCGACACCTCGGTCAACGACCACCGGGCGGGGCTCACCTTCGCGATCGACGAGCTGCGGGAGAACGAGGTCGCCGTCGCCGACCGCGACCGGCTCCTGAACAACATCACCAGCGAGCTGACCAACCGCCGGGGCGACACCGGCCTCTACGGCGTGCTGATCCTGCCGTCGGTGGGCGGTGAGAACGGCTACGCCACCGTCGACGACGACACCTTCCCCGAACGGCTGGAGGAGGCCGTTCCGCAGCGCCTCGTCGACGACGTCCGCCAGTCCGAGATCTCCGACCAGCAGTACCACACGTACACGAGCATCACCCACGACGGCACCACCGAGCCCGCGCTCGTGGTCGGTGCCCAGCTGACCTACGCCTACGAGCTCTACTACGTGTTCCCGCTCCAGCACGAGCAGGAGATCCTCGACCTGGTCCAGCGCACCGTCGCGCTGGTGGGCGTGCTGCTGGTGGTCCTCCTGGGGCTGATCGCCTTCGTCGTCACCCGGCAGGTGGTGAGCCCGGTCCGCTCCGCCGCGCGTTCGGCCGAGCGGCTGGCCGCGGGCGACCTCGCCGAGCGCATGACCGTGCAGGGGGAGGACGACCTCGCGCGGCTGGCCGTGTCCTTCAACGACATGGCGGGCAACCTCCAGGAGAAGATCCAGGAGCTGGAGGAGCTGTCCAAACTCCAGCGCCAGTTCGTCTCCGACGTCTCCCACGAGCTGCGCACCCCGCTGACCACCATCAAGATGGCGGGCGACCTCCTGTACGACGACCGTGAGGAGTTCGAGGCCACCCAACGGCGTTCCGTGGAGCTGCTCCAGAGCCAGGTGGAGCGGTTCGAGGAGCTCCTGGGCGACCTGCTGGAGATCAGCCGGCACGACGCCGGTGCGGCGACCCTGGGCATCGAGTCGGTGGACATCCGTGACGCCGTGATGAAGGCCGTCGGCGACGCCGAGCAGATCGCCGAGCGCCGGGGGATCAAGGTCGTCCTGCGCCTTCCGGCCGAGCCCTGCGTGGCCGAGTTCGACACCCGCCGGATCAACCGCATCCTGCGCAACCTGGTCGTCAACGCGATCGAGCACAGCGAGGGCCGCGACGTCGTGGTCGCCGCGGCGGGCGACCGCGACTCGGTGGCCGTGGCCGTCCGCGACTACGGGGTCGGCCTCAAGGAGGGGGAGGAGCACCTGTGCTTCGACCGCTTCTGGCGGGCCGACCCGGCGCGGGTGCGCACCACGGGGGGCACCGGGCTCGGACTGGCCATCGCCAAGGAGGACGCACAGCTGCACGGCGGCTGGCTCCAGGCGTGGGGTATGCCGGGCCAGGGGTCGCAGTTCCGGCTGTCGCTTCCCCGCAGGTCCGGCGCCGAGCTGCGCGGCTCCCCGCTGCCCCTGGTGCCTCCGGAGATCGCTCTGGGCCGTAACTTCTCCGCCTACGGGGACAGGGACGCCGCAGGCGCGGCCGAGCGCCCGGGCCGCAACGACCAGCCGGAAGAGGACACCGACCGGGGCGAGGAGGACGCACGGTGATCGGACCGGACCGGATCTCCCGGGGGGCGCGGGCCGCCGCGGCCGCCGCCCTGACGTGCGCGGCGCTGACCGCCTGCGCGACCGTCCCCGTGACCGGCCCGGTCATCCCCGGCGACGGCGGCGGCCCCTCCGGCGGCGGCGGGGCGTACGTGCGCCTGCTGCCCGCCGGGCCCCAGCAGGGCATGAGCCCGGAGGCCCTGGTCCGGGGGTTCCTCAGGGACATGGGCAGCTTCGAGGAGGACCACGGGGCCGCCCGCAGCTACATGGTCGGGGAGACCGCCCAGTCGTGGTCCCCCGCCGGCAGCGTCCAGGTGGTGGGGGGAGCCGAACAGGTGGACATCGCCGCGGAGGCCAGCGCGGACGGCCTCACCACCAACGTGCGGATGCGTACCACGCTGGTGGCCACGATCGACGAGACCGGCAAGTACGTGCCCAGCGAACCGGGCAGGCTCCTGGAGGTCCACTTCACCGTCGTCCGGGAGAACGGCGATCCGGAAGGCGAGTGGCGGATGAGCGAACTGCCCGACGAGCTGATCCTCAGCCAGCTCGACGTGGAGCGCACCCACCGCCCGTTCAACCTGTACTACTACAACCGGGAGGGGACCGCCCTGGTGCCGGACCCGGTCTACCTCCCGGTGCGTCCCACCGACGAGATGGCCGAACGCCTGCTGCGCAGGCTCGTCGACGGGCCCACCGACTGGCTGGCGCCCGCCGTGGACTCGGCCCTGCCCGAGAACGCGGTCACCGATGTGGACGGGGAGCGCGCCGAGATCCGCGTCAACGGTGTTCCCGAGACGGGTGAGCGCGCGTTCCGCCTGGGCGCCCAGATCGCGTGGACGCTGCGCCAGGTCCCCGAGATCGAGGAGTTCACCCTGGTCGTGAACGGTTCGGAGGTCGCCTTCCCGGGTGCCGACGGCGAGCGCGCCGAGCGGCCCCGGCCGGGCAGCGACCACTGGGCCAGGGTGAGTCCCGGTGCCGCCACGAGCGGGCTGCGCGCCTACTACATGCAGGAGGGGCAGCTGTGGTCGGCGTCCGAGCTGGCCCCGGACGCGCCCAGCGACGCCGAGCGGGTGCCCGGTCCCCTGGGCGCCGGTGACGTCGCGCTGGAGCGCTTCGCGGTGTCGATGCAGGAGAGCACGGTCGCGGGGATCACCGTGGGCGGCGGCGAGGTCGTCACGAGTTTCACCAGCCCGGACGCCGAGGTCCGGCAGGTCCTGTCGGACGGGGTCTTCACCGGGTTGTCCTGGGACGTGGACGGCCACCTGTGGGTGGTCGAGGAGCTGGAGGAGTTGGCCGAGGACGAGGAGTCCGGGGACGGCGGCCCGGACGGGGCGGCCGACGAGGCCCCGGAGGGGGCGGAGGACCCCGACGCGGAGTCCACCGCCGACGGCCTGACCACCGGGGCGCCTCCCGAACCCGGCGCGACGGCGCTGTGGATGCTGCGCAACGGCGACGAGGTCGTGGGGGTCGACGTCTCCGAACTGGACGACCGCTCGGTGGTGGAGTTTCGCATCTCCCGCGACGGGACCCGCGCCGCCGTGGTGACCGAGGCCGGCGGCGAGCGTGCGCTGGAGGTCGGCCGCGTGGTGGTGGACGAGGACGGACGCGTGTCCGTCGGCGACTTCATCACGCTGGCCGGGGAACTCGCCGACGTCACGGACATCGCGTGGCGCTCCGGCGACCAGCTGGTCGTCCTGGGCAGCCGGGAGGGCGGCACCCGCCAGGCATTCCTGGTCTCCCTGGACGGCGGCACGCCTCCGGCGAGCGCGGGCGCTCCCGTCGCGGGGATGACGACCGTGTCGGGCGCCCCCGGGCAGCCGTTGGTCGCGGGCGGCGAGGACGGCAACGTGTGGCTCTCCAACGACCGGGTGATCTGGGAGAACGTGGTGGAGGGAGCGTCGCCGGTCTACCCGGGCTGACGCGACCCGACCCGGGTTGTCCACAGGTGCGGACCCGGCCTGGCGGGTGCGCCCCGGTCCGCGGATCCTGGAGGTATGGACGACCTCATCCGCCCGGTCCGGCTCGCGTGGACGCGTCCGTTCGCCGCCCTGCTGGACCTGCTCCTGCCCCAGCTCTGCGTCGCCTGCGCCGTCGCCCCCGGGCCGCTGTGCGCCGACTGCCTGGCCCTGCTCGACCGTCGCCCCCGCCGGTGCGCCCCCAGGCCGGGATGCCCGCCGATCTGGGCGGCGGGTCCCTACGCCGGATACGACCGGCGGGTCCTGCTCGCCTACAAGGAGGGCGGGTCCGACGCGTTGGCCGGACCGCTCGGCGGTCGACTGGCGGCCGTCTACGCGGCGACGGGGTGGGCCGGCCCGGACACCCCGCTGGTCCCGATCCCCGGGCGGGGGCCGCCGTGGTACCGGGGCGGATCGGTCACCCGCCTGGCGGACGCGTGCCTGGACCGGTCGGGCCGTGCGGGGCGCGTGGTCCCGCTCCTGCGGTACCGGCGCCGGGCCCGTCCCCAGGTCGGCCTGGGACGTGCCGAACGCCTGGCCAACCGGGTGGGCGCTCTCGTCGCGGACCCCGGTGCCCTCGGCCCGCGTGGCGTGGGCGACCGTGCGGCGGCGTGGCCCGGGGCGGTGGTGGTGGACGACGTGCTGACCACGGGGGCGACGGTCGCCGAGGCCGCGCGTGCGCTGCGGTGCGCGGGGGTGCCGGTGGCGGGCGCCGTGGTCCTGGCCGAACGGGTTTTTGGCCGTGGGCGGTGACCCCGGCGGCGTCCGCGACCGGGCGCGTCCCGCGGGCGGTCCGCGCAGCCCCGACCCGTGCCACGGTACGGTCCCGTTCCGGGCTCCGGACCCGTGGCGTTCCTCGGCCCCTGCCCGGGCCCCCTGCCCGGGCCCCCGGCCCGGTCGCGGACCGTGCTCCCGTCGCGGGCCAGCCGACCTTCCTTCTGCGACGAAGGTTTTACGAAGCTCTCGTGAACGGGTGAAAAGCCCGTCTGTACAGGGGTTTGTGGGGGTCGTGCAGGTGCTGGGGAGGATCCCGCTACCTGACAGACGCGCCAGGACAGGTTACGGTCCAGGTATGGCACCCGTCCGGGTCCGTGGTTGCGCCGGAATGACCGAGCTCCCGGGGAGACCGGGGAGCGGTTCCGGCAAGCCGATGCCAGGCGCAGGCGAAACGGCCCACGTAAGGCGACTTTTTGTCGACCGATCACGGTGCGCCTTAGAGGTAAGTCCTGCCCCGCGGAGGGTCCCGATGTCCCTCATGACAGGGAGAAGAGCAGTAGTCGCGGACAAGAGCGGCGACACTCTCAGCAGGCGGATGTGGGGACGAAGACCAGGTCGGCCGGACGGGTGGCATGCCCTTGCGCGGGGGTTCGCCGTCAGTGGTGAACCCCGCGGGAGCACGTCGTCCCGGGGCCCGGTCACACGTGCCCCGATGGCGTGTCGCATGCGCCCGCCCCACTCCTCCCCGGACCGTCGGCCCCCTCGGCGGCGGCCGATTCGTCACGAATCCGACGGTTGTTCGTTCCTCCTGTCCGGAGGTCCCGGTCATTCGCGTCCTGGTGCGCGTGATGACCGTGCTTCTGATGGGTATACGCACTTCCAACCGAGCCGTGGCTCCGATGGGACGGGGCCGCCAGCGGAAGGGGGCTAGCGCGACACTCTTCCGTCCCCCAAGGCGGAAGGGAGCAGAGCCAGCCTGGCCGTCGCCTTCACGGCGGCCACGCGATGAAGGGGGTCCTATGGACATCATCGTCAAGGGTCGACGCACCGGTGTGACCGAGAGGTTCCGACAGCACGTCGAGGACAAGCTCGAACGGCTCTCCAAGTGGGAGCGCAAGGGCATGAGCGTCGATGTGGAGGTGTCCTCGGAGCGCAACCCCAAGCTCGCGGACGTCCGTGAGCGGGTTGAACTGACCATCCACTCCAACGGGCCGGTCATCCGCAGCGAGGCCGCCGCCTCCGACCGCCACGGGGCTCTCGACCTCGCCATCGACAAGATCGAGGCCCGTCTGCGCAAGGCCGCGGACCGCCGCAAGGTCCACCGCGGCAACCACACCCCGGTCTCCGTCGCCGCCGCCACGGCGGATCTCGCCGGAGACCTGGTCACCGGGACCACCACCGCGGAACAGGCGCCCCCCGCCCAGCGCAGCGGTGCGGAGGAGGTCGACGGAGCCAAGGTCAACGAGCGGTTCACCGACGAGTTCGTCGAACTCGACACCCAGGGGGACGTTCCCGTCATCGTGCGGGAGAAGTTCCACCGGGCCAAGCCGATGAGCATCGACCAGGCGCTGATGGAAATGGAACTCGTCGGACACGACTTCTTCCTCTTCCACGACGAGGTGAAGGACACTCCGAGCGTCGTCTACCGGCGCAGGGGCTTCAACTACGGGGTCCTCCGACTCGTGGACTGAGGCCGCGCGGGGGTCGTGAGACCGTCCGGACCGCGCCCCGGCGGCGAAGGCGCCCCGTTCCGCCCCACCTTCCGGGGCCGGTCCGCCCCCGACGGAGGAACCGACCCACGGACCCCACGGGAATGACCTGGAGGACCCGCCCCGGCCGCCGGGGCGGGTCCTCGGCGTCGGGCCCCGCGACGCGGGCGGACGGTCCCCTCGTGGGGGCGCGGTCCGCCGCCGCGTTCCGGACACGCGCCGGGCCGTGCGCGCGACGCGCACGGCCCGGCGCGGGAGCGGCTCAGCCGCGTCGGCGCTCCTGCTCGCGCCTGATCTGGTGCAGCGGTGTGGTGTGCGGTTCCTCGGACTCGAACCTGGGCGGGTCGAGCACCACGTCGGCCAGCATGTCGAACGCGACGGCCACCACTCCGGCGGCCACCATCAGGATTCCGCCCGCGACCAGGAGCCACGTCGTTCCGTCGAGCACCACGGCGAGACCGATCAGGGCGAAGCCGACGAACGCCAGACCGACCGCGACCCAGGAGGCTGCGCTTCCCCGGTGACGCGGGGTCGGTGCCAGGTTGCCCCCCTGCCGCTGGAACCCCCGGATGTGCCCGAACCCCTCCTCGTCCTTGGGCCGGTGCCGTTCCCACCGCGCCCCCGGGTCGCTGTCCATCCTCGGCGCGGGTGCCTTCGCCCCCGGCTGCCAGAGCGCCTTCTCGATGAACTCGAACGGGGTGCGCTGGGTCGGGGTACCCTCGGCCCGCTCCGTTCCCTTCTGCCCCTCGGTCTCTCGCATCGCCATCCCCCTCCGGAACGCGCCGCGCTCGATGGCACCACGGGAACCGGGGTCATCAGCGCGACCTCCTATGGATCCACTACCCACTGCCGGGCCAGGAGCCGCACAAACGGTGCGAAAAGCAGGGGAACATCCGAACCCGTTACACACGTTCGTAGGAGGGAAGGAAGAAGGGCGTAACGGGCCGGTTTCTTTCGGTGTTCGGGTGCGGGCGGAGCGTCGCCGCCTTCGAGGGTGCGGGCCTCGCGGTCGTGGTCCTCTAGGATGGAGCCCCGAGGGCCCAGGAACCCCCGGCGTCCACCGCGGTCGCGCGGCAGCGGTCCGCGGGCCCAGGTCTGACTCTCCACACGTGTGGAGCCAACCGCGATCTGCGAGGAGCGCATAGGAAGTGCCAGGGATACTCAGTAAGCTCCTGCGCGCGGGTGAGGGAAAGACCCTGCGCCGGCTCACCAAGCTCAAGGACCAGGTCAACTCCCTCGAGGAGGACTACGTCGACCTGTCGGACGACGAGCTGCGGGACCTCACCAAGGAGTACAAGGAGCGGTACGAGGACGGCGAGTCGCTGGACGACCTTCTCCCGGAGGCGTTCGCCACCGTCCGCGAGGCCGCCAAGCGCACCCTCGGCCAGCGGCCCTACGACGTCCAGATCATGGGCGGCGCCGCACTGCACCTGGGCAACATCGCCGAGATGAAGACCGGTGAGGGCAAGACCCTGACCAGTACCCTCGCGGTCTACCTCAACGCCCTCGCGGGCAAGGGCGTCCACGTCATCACGACCAACGACTACCTCGCCCGCCGCGACGCCCAGACCATGGGCCGCATCTACCACTTCCTGGGCCTGGAAGTCGGCGTGGTCAGCCCGCAGATGCGTCCCGTCGACCGACGCGGGGCCTACCAGGCCGACATCACCTACGGGACGAACAACGAGTTCGGCTTCGACTACCTGCGCGACAACATGGCGCTGTCCCTGGACGACACCGTCCAGCGCGAGCACTTCTTCGCCATCGTCGACGAGGTCGACTCCATCCTCATCGACGAGGCGCGCACCCCGCTGATCATCAGCGGCCCCTCCGAGCAGAACTCCCGCTGGTACGGGGAGTTCGCCAAGATCGCTCCCCGTCTCAAGCGCGACGAGGACTACGAGGTCGACGAGAAGAAGCGCACGGTCGGCATCACCGAGTCCGGCGTGGCCAAGGTCGAGGACTGGCTGGGGATCGACAACCTCTACGAGGCCGTCAACACGCCCCTCATCAGCTTCCTCAACAACTCCCTCAAGGCCAAGGAGCTCTACCGCAAGGACAAGGAGTACATCGTCAAGGACGGTGAGGTCCTCATCGTCGACGAGTTCACCGGCCGCGTCCTGGCGGGCCGCCGCTACAACGAGGGTATGCACCAGGCCATCGAGGCCAAGGAACGCGTCAGGATCAAGGACGAGAACCAGACTCTGGCCAAGGTCACCCTCCAGAACTACTTCCGCCTCTACGAGAAGCTGTCCGGCATGACCGGTACCGCACAGACCGAGGCGGCGGAGTTCCACCAGACCTACGACGTCGGCGTGGTGCCGATCCCCACCAACAAGCCGATGGTCCGCGACGACGTCAAGGACGTCGTCTACAAGCACGAGGACGCCAAGTTCCAGGCGGTCGCCGAGGACATCGCCGACCGTCACGAGGCCGGTCAGCCCGTGCTCGTCGGTACCACCAGCGTCGAGAAGTCCGAGCTGCTGTCCCGCATGCTCAAGCGCGAGGGCGTCCCGCACGAGGTCCTCAACGCCAAGAACCACGCCCGTGAGGCCGCGATCATCGCCCGCGCGGGCAAGCTCGGCTCCGTCACGGTCGCCACCAACATGGCCGGCCGCGGTACCGACATCATGCTCGGCGGCAACCCCGACTTCCTCGCCGACGAGGAGCTCCAGAACCGCGGCCTGAGCCCGCTGGAGACCCCGGAGGACTACGAGGAGGCCTGGCCGGAGGCGTTGGAGAAGGCCAAGAAGGAGTTCGAGGAGGAGCACGAGAAGGTCGTCGAGGCGGGCGGTCTGTACGTGCTCGGCACCGAGCGGCACGAGTCCCGGCGCATCGACAACCAGTTGCGCGGACGTTCGGGCCGTCAGGGCGACCCCGGTATCTCCCGCTTCTACCTCTCCCTCCAGGACGACCTCCTGCGGCTGTTCAACAGCAGCCGGCTGGAGGCCTTCATGACCCAGCTGAACATCCCCGACGACCAGCCGATCGAGTCGGGCATGGTCAGCAAGGCCATCGCCTCCGCGCAGGGCCAGGTTGAGTCGCAGAACTTCGAGGTCCGCAAGAACGTCCTCAAGTACGACGAGGTCCTCAACCGGCAGCGCAAGGTCATCTACGCCGAGCGCCGCAAGGTGCTGGAGGGCCAGGACCTGCGCGAGCAGGTCGTCGAGATGCTGGAGGACGTGCTCCGCGGCTACGTCACCGCCGAGACCTCCGACGGCGATGCGAGCGACTGGGACCTGGACCGCCTCTGGCGCGCGTTCCGGCAGGTCTACCCGGTCAGCTTCACCGTGGACGAGTTCCTCGAGGATCACGGCGACACCTCGACCCTGACCGGCGAGCTCATCGCCGAGCGGATCCTGGAGGACGCCAAGGAGGCCTACGACGCCCGTGAGGCCGACCTGGGCGAGGAGACCATGCGCGAGGTCGAGCGCCGGGTCATCCTCCAGGTGATGGACCGCAAGTGGCGTGAGCACCTCTACGAGATGGACTACCTCCAGGAGGGCATCGGACTCCGCGCGATGGCTCAGCGCAACCCGCTGATCGAGTTCCAGCGCGAGGGCTTCGACATGTTCCAGCAGATGCTGGAGGCCATCAAGGAGGAGTCCGTCGGCTACATGTTCAACGTGGAGGTCCAGGTCCGCAAGAAGGAGGAGCCGACCCTCACCGCCTCCGCCGCGGCCAGGACCGCCGCGACCGTCGGCGGGGCCTCCGGTGCGACGGCCGTCGCGACCGTGGTCGACGAGGACGAGGAGGCCGCCGAGGCCGAGGCTCCCAGCGAGGAGGCCGAGTCCGCGGAGGACGTCGTGGTCCCCGGCTTCGACGGTGACCGGCCCGACCGGCTCCAGTACTCCGCTCCGAGCGAGGACGGCTCCGTCGAGCAGCACAGCGAGTCCACCGACGAGTACGCCGGTACCGCTCGCAACTCTCCCTGCCCCTGCGGCTCGGGCAAGAAGTTCAAGAAGTGCCACGGGGCCCCGGCCGTCAAGTAGCCCCGGCCGGTAGGCGTCGAACGCGTGTGGGCACGACCCCCGGGGGTCGTGCCCACACGCGTTGCGTGTGCCAGGGCGGTGGCGGGCTACAGGCCGACCGGGGCGGAGCCGAAGGCGA